>JBJKPV010000368.1:0-4774 GCA_046706015.1 Allostellaceae bacterium
CGTCTGGCATGGCGCGGATGGGGAATGGGGAAGGCGGCGCCGTCATCGGCATAGGTCAGGACCTGCGCGCCCAGAAGCTCGGCAAAGCGGACGCGCTCGGCCCAGGCTTCCTCGGAGCGCGAGACGCGGCCGGCAAGGAGAACTGGTTTCTTGGCGGCTTTGATGAGATCGAGCGCGCGGGCGACATCGGCCGCGGCGGGCTCGGCCGCGCCGGGCGGTTGGAAGCGCGCGAGTTTGTCCTTCTCGGGCCAGGATGCCAGCTCCTGTTCCTGCAAGCCGCGATCGAGCGTAACGAGCGTCGGTCCGGGCGGCTCGGCGCGAGCCAGCAAGGTGGCGCGACGCAGGGAATCGATCGCGGCGCCGATCGAATGCGGCTCGTCGTCCCATTTGACGAAGCCCCGCACCATGCCGGCCTGATCCGAGGAGCTGTGAATCCATTCGATCCAGGGCGTACGCGTCTCGGCATCGAAGGCCGCGGTGCCGATCACCACCATCGGCTGACGTCCGCACCAGCAATCGAAGATCCCCATCGAGGCGTGCATGAGCCCGACATTGGTGTGGACGATGATGAGCATCGGCTCGCCCGTGACCTGGGCATAGCCGCTGCCGAGAAAGGCCGCGTGCTCTTCGTGGAGGCAGAGAAGAATCTTCGGATCGTGATTGCCGAGATAATTGACGAGGCTGTCGTGGAGCGCGGCGTAGCTCGCGCCGGGCACGAGCGCGACGTAAGGAAATCCCAGCTCGCGCAAGGTGGCAGCCATCACGTCGCTCGCCCAGATCGGCTGATTGGCGCCTTCCGGCTTGCCTTCGCTGGTCATACGCTTGGCCATGGTTTCTCCCCTTGTCGCGCGGGCGCAACCTATGCCGCGGCTCGGATGCGCGCAAGCACGCGGTGCCGCGACGGCAGCACTAAAGCTCCGCCGCCACCTCGCTCTTCCAGACATCCCAGGCATCGTCGAGGCGCTTGGGGTCTTGTGCCTCGTCGGGCGCGACGAAGGTGATCGGGCGATGGAAGGAGAGCGCCACGGCGAGTTGCTGCGCGTTGATCTCGGTATAGAGCGCGCGATGGACGACGCGCTTGATGTCGGGCGCGATGACGAGATTGCCGTGGCCGCGCATCAGCGCGACCGGCCCGTCGCCAAGCGTTTGCGCCAGCGAGTGGCCCTGCTCGTTATTGGCGACAAGCAGGCCCTGGGTGATGCCGATATCGCGGATCTCCCAAACCGGCACCTGCTTGACGAGGAACGAGGCGATATGCGAGATCGCGCGCAAGGGCTGGCCGGTGACGCTGAAGGGGATCATGGTCGAGGAATGCGAGTGCACCACCGCCTGCACATCGGGCCGCACCTTATAAGCCTGACCATGGATGAAGCGTTCCAGGAACATGCGCCTGCCGCGCGGATCGACCGGGTTGGAATCCAGATCGAACTCCATGATGTCGGCGGCGCTCACCAAGGCCGGCGCCCGCGCGCGAGAGAGAAGGTAGCGCTGCGGATCGCGCGGATGGCGCATGCTGACATGGCCCCAGGCATCGAGCACGCCGTGGCGCGCGAGGATGCGGCTGGCCGCGACGAGATCGGTGATGAGCGCGGGATCGACGGGACCGGCGGAAGAAGGCGTGGGATCGGGCAAGGCGTTCACCTCGGTTCGGGTTGGAAAAGGCGGGGATTGACGCCCGCCTTCGGCGCGCGCTCAATCTAGGCCGTGAGCGCCACAGCGGCTACTGTCTCGCGGCACCCATCCTAAGGCATTCGCGACTTTGCGACGTCGCGCGCAGCTTGAATGAAATATCGCGCCGCCGAGCTGATCGTCCGGTTCTTCACGGTGACGATGCCAATCGGCATGGCCGGTACCGGCAAATCGATCGGTAAGGCCTTGATCGCCGCGCCCTCGGTATCGAACCGGAGGACGGAGCTGGGCAACATGGCAAGAAAGCGCCGGGTCGCCAGAAGCTTCTTGAATAAGTGGGTGGATGGCCCAAGCACTTTCCGCTGTGGTGCCCCGAGACCAAATGCACGGAATGCCGCTACGCAGCGTGCGCCAACAGGCGAATCGGGCGCCGGCATTCCCCATGGTTCGTCGATAAGCTCTGCGAGCGTTATTTTGCGGCGACCGGACCAGGGACTGAAGCTGCTTGCGGCAACAATAAGTTTATCGTCAAAGAGAAGCTCGAGCTCCAGGTCGTCTTCGGCGAATGGTCTAATGATCGGTCCGAGCACCAGATCGACATTGCGTTCGCGCAACTGGGCATATTGCGGCGAGCGATGGTCCAGCGACCCGATCGCCGTCTGGATCATGTATACCGAGATGCGCGGATAATCACGCGAGAGCCGATCGATGATCACCGGGAGGAAGCCGCCCGCCATTGGGTCCGACGCGGCGAGGCGGACCTCACCAACCGCACCGTCGGAGAGGAACTCGATTTCTCTCACGCCCTGCCTGAGATCGTCGAACATGGCTATGCCGCTCTTGAGCAATGCGTGGCCCTGCGGTGTCGGTTCGATGCCCCGACGCGTACGATCGAGCAGGCGTACACCGAGCGTCTTCTCCAACTCGGAGACCGTCTTCGAGACCGCAGGTTGAGTGAGGTGGAGCTGTGCCGCAGCTCTCGCCATGCTCTTGGACCGCACGACGACCTCGAGCAAACGCAAATCCCTAAGCTTGAGTCGGTGAGCAACGCGATCGATTAGATCCATGACGCGGCTCCCTATGAAATTCTCTTATGCAAAAATAACATATTAGAACTTTCCTTTGTAGCCAATCCGCAGATCATTGCGTCCTCTGCATCGACTTCCTTGCGAGAGCGCGAGCATGAATGTGATCATCGTGGGCGGCGGAATCGGCGGGTTGACGGCCGCACTCGCGCTCGAGCGCATCGGCATCCGGCCGACCGTCTACGAGGCGGTCGAAGAGATCAGGCCGCTCGGCGTCGGGATCAATCTGCTTCCCCATGCCACGAGGGTGCTGGCGGACCACGGCCTGCTCTATACCTTGATGGCCACCGCGATCGAAACCAAAGAGCTCATTTACTTTAACAAGTTCGGCCAGGAGATTTGGTGCGAGCCGCGCGGCATCGCGGCCGGCTACGCGATGCCGCAACTGTCGATTCATCGCGGCGCGCTTCAGATGATCCTTCTGCGGGCGGCGCAGGAGCGGTTGGGGATCGAAAGGATCAAGACCGGGTACCGGCTCGTTGATATCGGACCAGGGGGAAGTGGCGGCGCGCGCGCCCAATTCGTCGAAGTCCGTTCCGGGACGACGTATCAGTCGCACGCGGACGTCATCATCGCTGCGGATGGCATTCATTCCGTTGTACGGGCAACGTTCTGTCGAGAAGAGGGGCCGCCAAAGTGGAATGGCATCGTGCTCTGCCGCGCAACCTCGGAGGCTCCCCCCATTCTGTCAGGCCGCTCGATGATCATCGTGGGCTATCCGGGCCGCCGCTTGATCGCCTATCCGATCTCGAAAGCGCACGCCGCGCGCGGATCTTCGCTGATCAATTGGGTCGCGGAGGTCGCTCATGATCCGGCCGATAGCTTGCCGCGAGAAGATTGGAATCGCCGTGGCGATCTGAGCAGCATCCTTCCGCTATTCGAGCCATGGACCTTCGATTGGCTGAACGTTCCCGACCTTATGCGGGCTGCGGAGATCGTTTACGAATACCCTTGCGTCGATCGCGATCCGCTCGGCCGATGGACCAGCGGACGCGTCACGCTGCTGGGAGACGCCGCACATCCGATGTATCCGATCGGGTCCAACGGCGCCTCACAGGCGATTCTCGACGCTAAAGCGCTGGCGGGCGCGCTTTCATCAGAACCGGATCCCGATCGGGCTTTGGCCATGTATGAGGCGATGCGCCGGCCAGCGACCGCTCAGATCGTGTACAGCAATCGGCGCCAGGGACCCTCGGAGATCCAAGCGATCGTCGAGCAGCGGGCGCCCAACGGCTTTGACCGAATTGAATCGGTGATTTCGACCGCGGAGTTGGAAGAAATCGCCGCCCGCTACAAGAGCGTGGCGGGGTTCGGCCTGGGGAGCGAGGCGGGCGATACATGGCAAGCTTGAGAGTGAGCAGGCTTACGGCGTTTTCGGTCGCGGCCGACGGGGACAGCGCGTCGATTGGCTTCGCGGAGGACAGCGGTGAGGCCTCGAGTCTCGTGTTGCCCACGTCATGTATTCACGCGCTCATCATGACTTTGCCGGAGATCGCTCAACAGGCGCTGCGTCGCAGAACCGGTGATCAGAATTTGCGGCTGGTCTTTCCCGTCGCGAACTGGGCGCTGGAGCGCGTTGTCGGCAACGATCGGCTTATCTTGACGCTTTCGACGCCGGATGAGTTTCGCGTGTCGTTTACCGTGTCGCGAGAGGTTCTTGACCATATTGCGGCGACAGCGCTCGCGAACGAAGCGGCTGCAACCGAATGTTCGACGGCGGTGCTCCGAAGCATCAACTAGCGCTCGGCCCCGCGTCATTCACTCGATCACCGACACAGGAGACCCAGGCCATGAACACTGCGCATGAATTGCGAGTTGTCATTTCCCACAGGCGAAGAGCATTTCCTTGCCGCGTGTCTTTTCTTTGCAATCTCGTGGCGAGCGTGGCGATCGTTCTAGCTTTCTTCTTCGCTTCGATTCCGGCGATTGCCGAAACCATAAAGATCGGCTTTGTGAACAGCATTGCTCAAGCTCCTGTCTTTGTCGCGGACAGCAAGGGCTATTTCGCCGCCGAGGGGTTCGCGGTGAAGCTCGTGAAATTCAGCTCGGGACAGCAAGTG
>JBJKPV010000369.1:0-4376 GCA_046706015.1 Allostellaceae bacterium
AATCATGGGTCATTTCGCCGTCAACGACCGCCAGTTCTATCCCCTGTTCGAGGTCATCAACGAACTGAAGGCGCCGGTGATGATCGATGTCGGCACCACCGGCATGGGCGCGGGAAT
Organism: Allostellaceae bacterium; assembly: GCA_046706015.1. Lineage (GTDB taxonomy): Bacteria > Pseudomonadota > Alphaproteobacteria > ATCC43930 > CGMCC-115725 > CAIKMD01. The sequence continues at coordinate 118 of JBJKPV010000369.1, forward strand.
GCCCGGCGGCCTCGGCGCGCGCATCCGCCACGCGCATCCCTCCGCGATCGATGATCTCGCGGCGGATTTCCCCAACCTCACCATCGTCGCGGCCCATCCGGGCTGGCCCTGGGTCGACGAGATGACCGCGATCGCGCTCCACAAGGGCAACGTGTTCTGGGAGATGTCGGGCTGGGCACCGAAATATTTTCCGCCGCAGCTCAAGATCGACATCGGCGCCCGGCTTCAGGACAAGGTGATGTTCGGCAGCGACTATCCGAGCATCCCCTATGACCGGCTCATGAAAGAATGGACCGAGCTCGGCTATGCCGAGTCCGTGATGGAAAAGATCTTCCACAAGAACGCCGAGCGCATCCTCGGCCTCTGAGCTACCGCCGTTTGCGCGGCGGCAGCGATCACGAGCGCTATTCCTCATCCAGCCGACGGCTTGGCTTCATGAAGAAGGCGAGAAAGGTCACGCCTTTCGGCGCGCGCCCGATATGCCGGCTTCCGCCCGGGCGCCAGACGAAATTGCCCGCCGTGCATTCGCCCTCGTCGTCGACGAAGCTGCCGTCGACCACGAAAGTTTGCTCGAGCTCGGGATGCATATGGAGTGGAATCTCGGCGCCCGGCGCCAAGCGGCAAAGCCATGTCTGCATGCCGGTCTTCGGATCGTGATAGAGAACCTTGCGTTGCGAGCCGGGACCAAGCTGTTCCCACGGCATGTTTTCGACATCGACATAATGCGACTCGAGCCCCGGCGGATTGACCAGCTTCTTCGCCGTCGCTTGATCGACCATGGCGCTCTCCCTTGGTATTGGCGCGAATGCGCTCGCGTAAAGCGGCGCGTCGAAGGATAAGCCCGGCACCGGCACGACCGCAACGTCGCCGCCACGCCCGAGTCGGGAATTCGCTGCACATGTTCGTGTGGAGCCGTTAAAGTGATTCCGTTTTTGGGGAGGCAGCACATCACGTCGACAAGATTGGGAGTCCTGGCCTGCGCGCTCGGCGCGCTCGCAATGCCAAGTCTTGTATGCGCCGCGCCGCGCGCCGACGGGCTTTATCTTCGCGGCGAAGCGGGCCTCTCGCTTCCGCTCGACATGAACGCGAGCGGTACCGCCGGTCCGAACTTCACCGAATCGCCCGGCATCGGTCCCATCGTCGGCGGCGCGGTTGGTCTGCGCCTTTCGCCGATTCGCATCGAGCTCGGCCTCGATTTCATGCGCCATAATGCCGGCACCTTGCATTTCGCAAGCGATGGCGGGCTCGGTGTGGCGGCAGGCACCGGGAGTCTAAGCAACCGGACGGTCGGTGCCAGCGGTACCATCCAGAACGTCCCGTTGATGGCCAATCTCTATTACGATATCGACACGGGCACCCCGCTCGAGATCTATGTCGGCATGGGCGTAGGGCTTTCCGATCTTTCGCTACACAACGTCTCGAGCGCGGGCGCGCGGCTGTTCGACGGGTCGGACCTCGTCTTCGCCTATCAGCCGATGATCGGCGTCGATTACGCGCTCAACGATCGATTGTCGATTGGCTTGCAATATCGCTATTTCGCAACCACCGCGGCAAGCTTCCGCGACACCGCCGGGCATGCCTTTTCGATCGCCAGCGCCTCGCACAATATTCTTGCGACGATTACTTATTCCTTTGCGACGCCAACGCCGCCGCCGGCCAGCGCGGCACCGGTTATGCCCGCTACTGCCGCGGTCGCGCCACCGCCTACGCCGCCCCAGCCCGCGCCCCATCGCGCGCGCCGGGAGTTCCTGGTTTTCTTCGATTTTGACAAGGCACGCTTGACCGCGGCCGGCCGCCGCGTCATCGACGACGCCGTGCTCGCCTATCGGCATGACAAGACCAACACGATCGTGATCCGCGGCTTTACCGATGCGGTCGGTAGCGCGGCTTATAATCTCGAGCTGTCGCGCAAACGCGCGATCGCGGTCTATCGCTACATGCTCGGGAAGAACGTGGCGCCTTCCGATATGGGCGTCGACTGGCAAGGCAAGGAAGGGCTGCGCGTGCTGACCGAAAAGCGCGAACCGCAGAACCGGCGCGTCGAGATCGAGATGTAACGCCGCCGGCGCGGCGGCCGTGTCGCGAGCGCCGTGTCAGGCCGCGTGCAGCTTCTCGCGCAGGCGATTGAGGCTGCCACCTTTCATGACCGCGCCCGGCAGCGGATGACCGACGATCTCCTCGGCGAGATTGGCGCAGGCGATCAGCTTGTCGAGATCGACGCCCGTTTCGATACCCATCTCGTCGCACATGAAGACCAGATCCTCGGTGCAGACATTGCCGGCCGCCCCCTTATGGCCGGCGAAAGGACAGCCGCCCAATCCCGCGCAAGCGGCATCGTAACGGCGCACGCCCATTTCGAGCCCCGCATAGGCATTGGCGATGCCCATGCCGCGCGTGTCATGAAGGTGAAGCACGAGATCGAGCTCGGGGAAACGCTCCCACACGGCGCCGACCACGCGCTTGATCGCGAGCGGTGTTGCCCAGCCCATCGTGTCGGCGAGGGTCAGACGCTTGAACGGGACGTTGTTTTCGCCCGCGACCGCGATCATACGCTGAGCGAGATCAACGACTTTCTGCACCGGCACGTCGCCCTCGAAATTGCAGCCGAAAGCGGCGCTGATGAGGCCGCCATCGACCGGAACCTTGTGCTCCTTGTACTTGGCGATGCTCGCCGGGAGCGAGGCGATCTGTTCGGCGATCGTGCGGTTCTGGTTGCGCTTCAAGAACGCGTCCGAGGCGGAAACGTTGAGCGAGCCGACAACATGGAGCTTGCCGGTCGCGAGTGCGCGCTCGAAGCCTCTGTCGTTGAGCCACAGCCCGGTGAAGTGGACGCCCGGCACCGGCGTGATGCCAGCCGCCACAGCTTCGGCATCGGCCATATTGGGCACGCGCCGCGGGTCGACGAAGGAGACCGTCTGGATGTGTTTCAGCCCCGTCTGTGCCAGGGCATCGATGAATTCGATCTTGCGCGCGGTCGGGATCAATTCCTTCTCGATTTGAAAGCCTTCGCGCGGGCCCTCTTCGCGAATTTCGATCGTCTTCGGCAGATCAGCCATCCATTCCTCCCGTCATGTGCCGATGGCGAGCATAGCGTCCTTCAGGGCCGTGCCAAGCCGCCGGGGCCGCGCCGATAAAGGCCGACCTCGGTCGCGATATAATCCATCGGCATGTCGTGCGGCAGCGGATAGATGGTCGGGAGCCGGCCGAGTTCGAACCCCGTGCCGACGCAGAGCGGCTTTTCGGCGTAAGCGGCGACCGTGCGGTCGTAAAAGCCGCCGCCATAGCCGAGCCGATAGCCGGCTTCGTCGAAGCCCACCGTGGGGATGATGAGGATCGTCGGCTTCACCGGCGCACCCGCTGCAGGATAGGGAATATCGTAGACGCCCGAGACCATTTCCATGTCCCGCGTCCAAGCACGAAATTCGAGCGGCAGCCCCTTACCCAGCACCACCGGCAGCGCGACCTCGTGGCGCCGGCCGGTCAGCCATTCGAGAAAGGCGAGGATATTGTACTCGCGCCGAAAGGGCCAATAGGCGCCGACCAGAGAACGCGGGAAAGGTGCGAAGAGCGTCGTCAGATTCTTATAGAGTGCGGCGCTTGCATCGCGATGCGCGCTCGAGGACAGCGCCATGCGCGCCTCGATGAGCGCAACCCGCCGCTCTCGCCGCCAGGCCAGAATCTCGCGCCGCTCCATCGTCAACACCGCTTCCTGGTTGGCACACCCGCCGCGAAACGCGCGCTAGGACAGGCCGATGATCTGCCCTTGCTCATTGACATACATGCCTTCTGCGGAGGGCACGCGCGGCAGGCCAGGCATGGTCATGATGTCGCCGCAAATCGCGACGACGAATTCGGCGCCGGCCGAAAGCCTCACCTCGCGCACCGGCAGGGTGAAGCCCTCGGGCGCACCATAGAGATCGCCATTGGCAGAGAAGCTGTATTGCGTCTTGGCCATGCATACGGGCAGATGGCCGAAGCCCTGCTTCTCGAATTCAGCAAGGCGGTCGAGCACCGGCTTGGGCGCGGTCACTTCGCCCGCGCGATAGATCTCGGTGGCGATGGTTTTGATCTTGTCGAAAAGCGGCATCTCGTCGGGGTAAAGCGGCTTGAAATTGGCCTTGCCGGACTCGATACCCTCGACCACCGCGCGCGCCAAGGCTTCCGCGCCTTTGCTGCCCTCGGCCCAATGGGTGCAAACGATCGCCTGGGCGCCGTCGGCCTTGCAGCCATCGACGATGGCGGCGAGCTCGGCCTCGGTG
>JBJKPV010000370.1:0-5058 GCA_046706015.1 Allostellaceae bacterium
ATCGCGGGCACGGCCTCGTCGACGAAGGCCTTGCTCTCGGCGTCGAGCGCGCTGCCCTTATAGGCGACGATGGCGAAGCCCGCGCCGAGGACGACGATGAGCGTCAACATCAGGACGCCGAGCGCCAAAAGAAGCTTGCGCATACCTCAGGCTCCACGCACCGAAAACGGGTACGGCTCATCAAAGGCGCAAAATGCGGAGAAAGCGTTAACGCGCGCGATGCGCGTGGATGCGGCGCGTGGATTGCCGGGTCACCCCCGGGACGAAGTGCCCGGGGGCGGCAATGACGCGGAACAAAGCGGGCGAAACTCCTAGCCGCCGCTATCGCTTCCAGCTCTTCAAGCGCCGCGCCGCCTCTTCGATCTCTGCCGTCGCGCCGGCAAAGCACAGCCGCATGGTCGCGCGGCCGCGGCTGCGGTCGAAATCGGTGCCGGGGGTCGCCGCGACGCCGATCTCCTTCAACATACGGCGGCAGAATTCTTCGCTGTCGTTGGTCGCCTGCGCGACATCGACATAGAGATAGAAGGCGCCGTCGGCGGGCGCGAAATCGGTGAAGCCGGCCTTGGGCAGCTCATCCAAGAGCAGCGCGCGGTTCTCGGCATAGCGCGCGACATTGGCGTCGAGCTCCTCGGTGCACGCAAAAGCCGCGAGCGCCGCGTGCTGCGATAGGCTCGGCGCCGAGATATAGAGGTTCTGCGCCAGGCACTCGATGGTGCGCAGCATCGCGTCGGGCACCACCATCCAACCGACGCGCCAGCCGGTCATGGAATAATATTTAGAAAAGCTGTTGACGATGATCGCCGTGCCGCTCGTCGCAGCCGTAGCGGCAAGCTTGCCGTAAGAAATCCCGTGATAGATTTCGTCGGAAATAAGCCGGATGCCGGCGCCCTCGCAGTAGCGCGCAAGCGCGGCGAGCTCCGCGGGCTCGAGCATCGTGCCGGTCGGGTTGGCAGGGCTTGCCAGGATGAGCCCCTCGATCCCATTTGCATGAGCGCGCAGCAGCTCCGGTGTCGGCTGAAAATGCGTCGCCGGCCCGCAGGGCAGCTCCACCGGCACGAGATCGAGCGCCAAAAGGATGTTGCGGTAGGCGGGATAGGCGGGCGACGCCAGCGCGACGCGGTCGCCCGGATCGAAAGCGGCGAGAAAGGCCAGGATGAACCCCGCCGAGGAACCCGTTGTCACGACGATGCGGCTTGGGTCGAGCGCCACGCCATGGCTCCCGCGATAATGCGCGGCGATCGCCTCGCGCAGCGCCGGCAGGCCGCAGGCGTCGGTATAGCCCAGCACCTCGCTTCCGAGCGCCGCGCGCGCGGCTTGGCGCACGCCTTCGGGCGCGCCGGTCGAGGGCTGGCCGAGCTCCAGATGGATGATGCCCTCGCCTGCGGCGGCGCGGCGATTGGCCTCGCGCAGCACATCCATGGCAATGAAGGCGGGAATGCGGCCGCGTCGCGACAATTTGATGGTCATGACGCGGCTTTCGAGCGCATGGATTGACGAGGACCGGGTCGCGGGCGGATGGTAGCCGGGCTTTTGAGGTAGGATCGACGAAGGATGCAGCGATTCATGCGAACACGGGTGCTGGTGCTGGGCGCGGCGCTGGCGGCGGGCCTGGTCGCGACGCCCCGCGCCCGCGCGCAAGACGGGTTGCACCTGCTGCGCGACGCGGAGATCGAGAGCACCTTGCGCACCTTTGCGACGCCCGTCTTCAAGGCGGCAGGGCTCGATCCCCAAGCGGTGCATATCTATATCGTGGACGATCCACGGCTCAACTCCTTTGTCGCCGGCGGACAGAATCTTTTCATGAATTCGGGCACGATCATGCGCGCGCAGACGCCCAACCAGCTGGTCGGGATCATGGCCCACGAAACCGGCCACATCGCCGGCGGCCATCTGGTGCGCTCGACCCAGATGATGAAGAACGCGATGATCGAGAGCATCATCGGCATGGTGCTGGGCGGAGCGGCGGCGGTGACGGCGCATGGCAATGGCGGCGCCGGCGCGATCATCGCCGGCGAGAGCGTCGGCCAGCGCGCCTATCTGCGGAACTCGATCACGATCGAGGCCTCGGCCGACCAGGCGGCGCTGAAATTCCTCGACCGCACCCATCAATCGGCCCGCGGGTTGTTGCAGTTCTTCGAGATCCTGGAGCAGGAGGAATTCCTCACCGCGCAGCACCAGGACCCCTATCTCCAGAACCACCCGCTCACGCAGGAACGCATCAATTATGTGCGCGAGCATGTCGAGCATTCGCCCTGGTCGAACGCGAAGGACCCGCCGGAATGGATCCTGCTCGATCAGTTGATGAAGGCGAAGCTCGACGCGTTCCTGTCGGATCCGCAGGACGTGCTGCAACGCTACAAGGCCGACGATCATTCGGAAGCCGCGCGCTATGCCCGCGCCATCGCCTATTACCGCATCCCCGATCTGGCCCATGCGCTGCCCCTGATCGACGGCCTCATCAAGGATTATCCGACCGATCCCTATTTCCCCGAATTGAAGGGCCAGATGCTGTTCGAGAACGGTCATGTCGCCGAGGCGGTCGCGCCCTATGAGGATGCGGTGTCGCTGATGCCGACGCAGCCGCTGCTCAATATCGAGCTGGCGCAGGTCCTGCTCGAAACCGGCAATCCCAAGCTGATCCAGCGGGCGAAGGACGCGCTTAACATCGCGCTCAACACCGAGCCCGACAATGGCGATGCCTGGCGCTTCCTCGCCATCGCCTATGGCAGGGGCGGCAACGACGCGATGGCCTCGCTCGCACTCGCCGAGCAGAACATGGCGCAGGGCAATTACCGCGAGGCGCGCTTCCAGGCGCAGCGCGCGCAAAAGATGCTCCCGCCCGGTGCGCAACGCCAGCGCGCGCAGGATCTGCTGGACGACGCCAAGCGCGCCCAGGACAATCAGTGACAAAACGAGCGGCGACGGCGGAAAGGGCGCAAGGCGTATGATGGCGGATCGGGTGATGCGGCGCGGCGCGGCCGCTGCGGCGCTGCTTCTGGCGGTAAGCCTCGCGCCCGCGGCCTTTGCCGAGGACGCGCTCACGCCGGCGCAGAAAGCGGCGGTCGACCAAGAGATCCACGACTATCTGGCAAAGCACCCTGAAGCGATCATCGACGCGATCAAGGCGGCGCAAGCGGCGAGCGACGCGGAGGAAGCGGCCAACGTGCGCGCCGTCATCGCGGCGAAGCACCAAGCGCTGTTCGATGATCCAGAGGATCTGGTCCAAGGCAATCCCAAAGGCGACGCCACCATCGTCGAGTTCTTCGATTACCGCTGCCCCTATTGCAAGGAGATCGAGCCGCGGCTCGACGCGCTGCTGCTCGAGGACCGGAAGCTGCGCATCGTCTACAAGGAATTCCCGATCCTGGGCGAGGCCTCGGTCTTCGCCTCGCAAGCGGCGCTGGCTGCGAAGAAGCAGGGCAAATACGTCGAATTCCACCGCGCGATGATGGCGGCCAAGGGCGCTATCAGCGACGACACGGTGCTCCAAGTGGCGGCCTCGGTCGGGCTCGATATCGCGAAGCTCAAAAAGGATATGAACGCGCCCGAGATCGACCGCATCATCAAGACGAATTTCGCGCTCGCCCAGGCGCTCCATATCGACGGCACGCCCGGCATCATCATCGGCGACACGCTGGAGCCGGGCGCGGTCGACATCGCCACCTTGCGCAAGGACATCGCGGCCGCGCGCAAGGGCGGCTGAGCGCGCGACGCGCCGGCGCAAGCGTATCCTCGGGCGAAGCCGTTCCCCCATGCTCTGGCACATCGACGGCAGCCACCTCGAGATTCTCGGCTCCATCCATGTGATGGATTCGGCGCCGTTCGCCTTGCCGCGCGCCATCGACGAAGCCTATGCGCGCGCGCAACGCCTCGTCTTCGAATACGACTTCATGTCGCAGCCGAGCCCGTCGATCGTCTCCCTCCCCGCAGGCGAAACCCTTCGCGACGCGATCCCGGCCGCGCTCTTCACGGCTTTGCACGCGCTCTGGATCCAAACCGGCATGCCCGAGGCCGCTCTCGACCGGAGCCCGCCTTGGCTCGCCGCGCTGCATGTCCAACTCGCGCTCGCGGCCAGGCGCGACATCAGCGCCGAGCGCGGCATCGACCGGACGCTGTGGCAACGCGCGATCGCCGAGGGCAAGCAAATCGTCGGCCTCGAGACGCCGGATGAAGCTTTGCGCGGTTTCACCTTGGCGCCGCGCGACGAGCAGATCCGCTTCCTCGCTCATACCGTCGAGAGCCAAGATGACAGCCAGGCCGAGCTCGACGCGACCATCGCCGCGTGGCGCAGCGGAGCGATCGAAACGCTCCAACCGCTGCTCGCGCGCTGGCTCCGCCTTTGTCCGACCATGTTCGCGATGCTGGTCGCGGGGCGAAACCGGGCCTGGCTGCCGCGACTGCAAAAGCTGATCGGCGACGGCGTCGCGACGCTCGCCATCGCCGGCGCCGTGCATTGCATCGGCGAGAGCGGCCTGCCCGCTCTCCTGGCGCAATCGGGAGAAACGGTCACGCGCGCCGATTGACGCGCGCGCTCATAGCGTGGTCCGATCAGATTCAATCGGACCACGCTCTCGATTCGTTGGACTTGTCGCGTTTTCTGCGCCGAACCGGCTTCCACTTCGGCGGAAAACGCTCAGTTCCAGCTCAGATCGCCGACCTCGTAGCCCAGGGGCGTGAAGCGGCCCGACGGCGTGACCTTCACTTCTTTCGTGTGCACCAACACGGTCGGATAGGGCGCGATGGGGAGGAAATAGACCTTCTCGGTCGCGCGATCGAAAAGCTTCTTGCCGATCGCCTGGCGCGCGGCCGGGTCCATCGCCGCGTCGCTCTCGGCGGCGAGCGCATGCAATTCCTTGTCGCCCGAATAATCGGCGGGCCCGGGGCCGAAGAAGGCGCCGACCGTGCCGGCGACGTCGGGGATGTTGCCGGCGGGCCAGGCCGCGACCATCGCTTGAATCTTTCCGGCCGCCTGCTTCTTGCGATAGGCGATCAAGGGCAGGCGATCGATCTTGGCGCGAATGCCGATCTTCTGCCATTGGCCGGCGACGGCCTCGGCGA
>JBJKPV010000371.1:0-6717 GCA_046706015.1 Allostellaceae bacterium
CTTGCCAGCGGGCACAACCGGGTGTTACCTGGGTGCAGTGTCTCTCTCCGACCCTCTGGAGACGACAATGGCAACACGCGCCCAAGTGGCGATCATCGGGGGCGGTCCGGCGGGCCTCCTTTTGTCGCACATGCTCCACCGCAACGGCATCGACAGCGTCGTACTCGAGAAGCGGAGCCGCGCGCATGTGCTGACGCGAATTCGCGCCGGCGTGCTCGAGGCCGGCACGGTCGAGTTGTTGCGCGAGGTCGGGTTGGGCGCGCGGATGGATCGCGAGGGGCATCCCCATGACGGGTCGGCGATTGCATGGGAAGGGCGGCCGCGATTCTTCATCGACACGAAGAAATACACCGGCAAAGCCATGATGGCCTATGGCCAGACCGCAATCACGGAAGATCTCTACGCGGCGCACGATGCCGACGGAAGGGTGATCATCGATGAAGCCGACAACGTCCGACTGCACGCGCTTGCGTCGGAGCAACCCCATGTGACCTACGAGAAGGCAGGGTCGGTCGAACGGATCGACTGCGATTATGTCGCGGGCTGCGACGGCTATCATGGCGTCAGCCGGTCTTCGATTCCGAGCACGGTGCTGAAGACCTATGAGAAAAGCTATCCCTTCGGATGGCTCGGGATCATGTCCGAGACGCCACCCTTCCGCGACCTTTGCTATTGCCAGCACCACCGCGGGTTTGCGCTCGCATCCATGCGCAGCCCGACCCTGAGCCGCTATTACATTCAGTGCGATCTCGATGCGAAGCTCGAGGACTGGCCGGACGACCGCTTCTGGCACGAATTCAAGCTGCGCTGTCCGAAAGACATGGGCGACAGCATCATCACCGGCCCATCGATCGAGAAATCGATCGCGCCGCTGCGCAGCTTCGTCGCCGAGCCGATGCGCTTCGGCCGGCTGTTCCTCGCCGGCGATGCCGCGCATATCGTGCCGCCGACCGGCGCGAAAGGCCTCAACCTCGCGGTCTCGGACGTGTTCTATCTGGCCCGCGCGCTGACCGAGGTCTGCCGCACGGGCAAGACCCACTATCTCGATGGTTATTCCGACATGGCTCTGCGGCGCGTCTGGGGGGCGGCGCGCATGTCCTGGTGGCTGACGGTTCTGCTGCACCGCTTTCCCGACGAGACGCCGTTCGACGAGAAAATGCGGCTCAATCAATTCGACTATTTGAGCGCTTCCGAGCACGCCCAGGCGTCCCTGGCCGAGCAATATGTCGGCTTGCCCTTCGAGACGTGATGAAGAGCCCGGTCTCGACCGGCAACGGCGTCTCGCCGCCCAACTGCGCGACCCGCTTCGTTTCATCGGCGATCGCCACCGCCGCGTCCGCAGCGCGCCTGCTCATTGTCGCGAGCGCCCCGGCCGCGGCGCTGCAGGGCGGCGTGGAGGGGCTTTTACCGGCGGCCCGCGTCCCACGTAATCGATCAACGTGCTGGTGAGCGCGCGGGCCGCTTCGACGCCGACTTGGGATCTGAGTTCCTTTTCCGCCGAAGAGATCGCCGCGCGGACGACGTGCATGAGCTTGTGCCCGCGCGGCGTCAGCGCAACCAGCTTTGCGCGGCCGTCCTCGGGATCCGATATCCTGCCGACGAGGCCCATGGCCTTGCACGCGTCGACGATCTCGGCCATCGACTGCTTCGATATTTCCGCGCGCGCGGCCAGCTCCGTGAGGCGCGTGCCGCCGAGATCGATATTGCGCGGGAGATGCAGATGCACCATCCGCAGGTCCGGAAAGCCGTGCCGATTGACGTAGTTGAGGATGCGCTTATCGAACAGCCAGGCGGCCGTGAAGAGGAGGCGGCTCATGTTCGTCCGCCGCCACCGCCTCTCGCCCGGAAAGTCCGACGACCTGTCCCGTGCCATTCGCCCGATCCGAAATCCAATTCTGCGGTGCCGAATAGGTTTAGCAATATAAGTTGAGTTTTACACCCGCCAACGACATACTCGTCAGGTAACCTGACGAATGAGGCCAAGATGGCAGCTTCCTACGACGTCATCACCGTCGGCTCGGGGCATAACGGCCTGATTGCCGCAGCCTATCTCGCCAAGGCCGGACAGAAGGTCCTGGTCCTCGAGAAGAACGATTGGTTCGGCGGCGGGGTCGTCACCGGCGAAAGCGTCGCGCCGGGCTTCAAGCATGATTGGCATTCGGCGACGCACATCATTATCCAGGCCAACCCGCTGCTGCTCAAGGACGAGCTCGGCCTGCTCTCCAAATACGGCCTCAAATACATCCATCCCGAGGGCATCTTTTCGACCATTTTCGATGATCAGACCGCGATCGTCAGCTACGCCGATCTCGATCGTACCTGCGCGTCGATCGCCGCCGTCTCGCCCCGAGACGGCGAGGCCTATCGCCGCTTTGCGATGAAGAGCAAGGCCGTCCTGCCGCTGATCACGGCCGGCATGTTCGTGCCGCCGGTCCCGCAGGGCCCGTTCTGGGCGCTGCTCGATCAAAGCACGGAAGGGCGCGAGATCATGCACGCCGCCCAGAAAAGCCTGCTCGATCTCGTCGACGAGCTCTTCACCGACGAGAAGGTGAAGATTCACCTCCTGAAATTCGCCAACGAATTGCTCATCGCGCCCGAGGAGAAGGGCACCGGACTTGCGCTCTTCACCATGCCCGGCTTCGTCCATACCTATCCGTCGGGCGTGCCCGTCGGCGGCAGCGGGGCGCTGGTCGAGGCGCTGATGCGCTGCCTCGGGTCGCACGGCGCCGAATTCCGCAAGAGCAGCGAGGTCGAGAAAATTCTCCTCAGCGGCGGCCGTGCCAGTGGCGTCCGGCTCGTCGGCGGCGAGACGATCGCGGCCAAGACCGCCATCATCGGCCAGATCCATCCCTGGCTGCTCGAGCGCTATGTCGACGGGCTCGACCCCGTGGTCGCCGGCAACGCGAGAGCCGCGACGACCGCGAGCTTTTCGATCATGGCGGGTCATCTCGCGCTCAACGCGCCGCCCCATTATCGCGCAGGCGAGGAAGCGGCGAAGGTCGCACTGGTCAATTTCGCGCCGGCGCGGCTCGAGGCCTATCGCCGCATCTTCGATGATTTCCGCTATGGCGATCTCGGCCGGCACGCGATCATGGCGGCGCATGTGAACAGCCAGTTCGATCCGTCGCGCGCGCCGCCGGGCAAGGCGGCGCTGACCATCTTCGGCTTCGGCCCTTGGGCGTTGCGCGAGGGCGGGGCCGAGGCGTGGGACGCACGCAAGCGGCAGCATGCCGACTGGCTGCTGAACCAATACCGGCACTACTGCACCAACGCCGGCGATGCGGATATCATCGCCTACAAATTCGATTCGCCGCTTGACGTGCTGCGCCACTCGCCAACCTTCCAGCATGCCGATGTCGGCGGCGTGGGCAAATATCTCCATCAGTTCGGCGGCCACCGGCCGACGGCGGAGCTGTCGCAATATGCCGTGCCGGGCGTCGAGCGGCTCTACCTCGCCGGAACCTTCATGCATCCGCCGGGTGGCGTCACCGGCGGCGGGCGCGCGACCGCGGTGTAGATCTGCGGCGATCTCGGAATCGATTTCGATCGCCTGACGCGATAGTGCGATGAAATTCTACACGCCCGAAAAGACCGATCTCATCGAGGTGACGGCGGTGCGACCGCATCCCGACGGGCTGCTGATCGAAGGCAAGATCATGGGCGCGATGCCGATGAAGGCGGTGCTGCGGCCGCGCGAGTTGCGCGCCGGTCTGCGTTTCTTCAGCCCCCAAACGGTTTGGACGCTCCTGCGGATGCTGCTCTCCCGCCGGCAATGAGCAGCCCCGAAGCCGGCAAACGGAGCCGTCTCGCTTAGGTTGGAAATCTAGGAGCCCGTGGTCCTGGGCCCGGCCGGGTTTTCTGGTTTCAGCAGCTTGATCCCGTCCGCGCCGCCGAGGATGGCCTCGTGCGCGAGGCCGATGAAGAGCCCGGTCTCGACCACGCCGACGATCGTCTTGAGTTCGCTTTCCAAGCGCGGCGCGATCGCGTCGACGACGCAATCGGCGATCAAGTTGCCGTTGTCGGTTACGAAGGGCGCCTCTCCTTTGAGCCGCAGCCGCGGCGCCGCGCCGATCGCAGCCAAGCGGTCGATGGTGACTTGCCAGCCGAACCGCGCGATCTCGACCGGCAGCGGCGTCTGGCCGCCAAGAAGCGCGACCAGCTTCGTCTCGTCGGCGATCACCACCATGCGGTCGCAGGCGCTGGCGAGAATCTTCTCGCGCAAGAGCGCGCCGCCCAGCCCTTTGACGAGGTTCAAGCTCCCCGCCTCGATCTGATCGGCGCCGTCGATCGTGAGATCGATGCGGCGATGCGCAGCGAAATCCGTGAGCGGGATGCCGAGGCGCCGCGCGCGAGCGGCGGTTTGGCGCGAGCTCGGAATGCCGGTGACGCGCAATCCCGAGGCGACGCGCGCGGCGAGGAGCTTTAAAAAGATCGCGACCGTCGAGCCGCTGCCGAGCCCCAAGACCATGCCGTCGCCGATCTCGGCGAGCGCGCGCTCGGCCGCATCATGCTTCAGCCTGGCGCGATCCTTCGCATCCCGCGCGGGCATGAGGCGTCATACCGGCCCGGCGCGCAGATGCGCCTTGACGCGGTCGGCGGTCTTTAGGAGCTCGTCGAGCACGTCGTCCATGAACACCTCGATCTTGGCGCCGGTCTCGGCATTGAGCCAGATCTCGGGGCTGTTCTGGCCGCGCGGCAAAGCGGGTTTCTTGCCGCCGCGCAATTGCTTCACGAGCCGCGCATCGGCGCATTCGACGATGCCGTCGGCGATCGCCTTCTGGATCCAGAGACGCCGCGTGGTCGGGCTCTTGACGTCGGGAAGGAAATCGTAGGCCGCCGACATCTTGACCCGCCGCGCGCGCCACAGCCGCGTCAGCAGGTTCCACGCCGTGGTGTTGCGATAATCGGCGCGGCCGATCGCCTCCTCCCAGCGCGTGCCGACCACCGCCAGCATGCGGAAATAGGCGTCCTGATCCTCTTGCGTGTATCTCGATTCCGGCATCGCGCCGCGCTCCCAGAGTCCCGACGTCACGGTTTTGCCACAATCGGCCGCCGCGATCAACAGGAATACGCCGATAGAAACTCATTATTACGCCAATATTGACTTATGGGGCGATCGGCGTTATATAGGGTGTTATCGATCGCCGAATGGACGGCGTCGGCGCGGGCCAAGCCCGCTTCAGCAAAGGAGGTCGCCCCCCATGTCTTCCCGAGCCCTGAGCTTCTTAACGCGCGGCGCCGCGGTCGCGGCTACCCTGGGCCTCGTCGCCACGGTTGCGACGGCGAAGCCCGCCCATGCCGATACCTGGATCCGCTTCGGCGTGGCCCTGCCGAGCGCGCCGCTCGGCGTTGCGCCCAGCCTTCCGCCGCCGGCTCCCGTCTACGGCTATGCCTATGCCTACCCTTACGCTTATGCGTATCCCTATGGCTATTACGCCGCGCCGCAGCGCGTCTATGAGCGCCGCGTCTATACCCGTGGGCGCGATGATTGGCGGGACCGCGATCATCACGACCGCGACGATCGGCGCGATCGCGATTAGAGGGCTGTCGCGCGTCATTGCGAGGAGGCTCTGAGCCTGTCTCAGGGCCGACGCGGCAATCCAAAAATCCAAAGGCTTCGCGCGGATGCCCTGGATCGCCACGGCCGCTCCCTTCGACAGCCGACTCCGTTCGAACGGGTTGCGATCGAACCCTCCGGGCCCGCTCGCGAAGCGAGCGGGCGGGTCGGCCGGGACCGGCCTCGCGATGAAGACCTGAGACTTCTTCAACAGGCTGCGAGAGGTTTTCTTTCGCTTCGCACGACGCCGGCTCGCTCCGATCGCGAGCCGGTTGTGCTACGGGCTCTCTGGTTTCGTATCGCACGACACCGGCTCGCTCGGATTGCGAGCCGGTTGTGCTACGCCTTGGCGGCGCGCCTGTCCTCACGCTTCCCTAGACGTGCCGTGCTTTGCTACGTGCAACGACATCCAGAACAGAATGAGGAATAGCGGGATCGCGATCAGCGACAGCCACCACGCGATATGGAAATAAAAGGTGCGCCATTGCGCCGAGGCGGCGAGCTGGTTGATCTCGTCGGTGAAATCCAAGCCCTGCGCCGCGGTGCAGCTGACATGACCGTAGAAAGGATAAGAGATCTCCGAGACCAAGAGACAGGCGACCGAGGCGGCAAGCGCCAGGACGATGATAAGCACCGCAAGCGCGCGCGCCACGCCGCGCCGTTGAAAGGCGCCGCCCTTCTCCGCGGCGAAGGTGGTGGCGGCGACGATGATGCCGTCGAAGGCCAGGAGCGCCAGCCCCTTGTCGTCGAGGATCGTCAGCATGCCATAAAAGCTCGCCGCGACCGCATGAGCGTCCGCCGGAATGATGTGCGTTCCGGCCGCGTTCAAAAGCTCGATCTTGTGCAGCAAGTCGCAGACCATGCCGTTTCCCCCGCGGCGACGATCGTCACATCATAAACGACGAGGACATCGAGTCGAGGCATAAGCCCCGGTTTCGGCTTCGCACGCCGTCGCGATGGACTTGCAATCGCGCGACGGCGCAAGCCAAGATGGCGCCGGCAATGATAAGTCGGGAAGCTTAGGGAGAATCTCACGATGCGCTATTTGCAGCGCGGCATCACGCATCACGATAAGGCGAAGGCGGCGGAAGGATTCACGCTCTTCGCCCCGCTCCTTCAGCGCGCGGTCTATCTCATCGACATGGCGGGCGATGTGGTTC
>JBJKPV010000372.1:0-20551 GCA_046706015.1 Allostellaceae bacterium
GATCACCGCGACGCGGCCACTCGCCTTCTTCGCCTATGCCTGGGGCGCGGTGAGCGGCGCCCTGGCGCGCAGCCACAGCGAGGCGCTCGACCGCTTCCGCGACTGGGGGCTGCCGGTCAATGCCCGCTCGCAGCTGTGCCGCGGCGTCGATGCGGCGCTTGCCTATTACCGTAACATCGCCGCCGACCGCGCGGCGCTCGCCTACGACATCGACGGCGTCGTCTACAAGGTCAACGATCTCGACTTGCAGCGCCGCCTCCGCATGGTGAGCCGCGCGCCGCGCTGGGCGCTCGCCCACAAATTCCCGGCCGAGCAGGCGCAGACCGTGCTGCGCGACATCCTGATCTCGGTCGGCCGCCAGGGGGCGCTGACCCCGGTGGCGGTCCTGGAGCCGATCACCGTCGGCGGCGTCGTCGTGCAGCGCGCCACCTTGCACAATGAGGACGAGATCGCGCGCAAGGATGTGCGCATCGGCGACACCGTCATCGTCCAGCGCGCCGGCGATGTCATCCCGCAGATCGTCGGCGTCGTGATGGAGCGCCGACCCAACGGCGCGCAGCCCTATCGGTTTCCCGATCACTGCCCGGTCTGCGGCAGCCTCGCGGTGCGCGAGGAGGGGATGGCGGCGCGGCGCTGCACCGGCGGCCTCATCTGCGCCGCCCAGGCGGTCGAGCGGCTGAAGCATTTCGTGGCGCGCGACAGCTTCGACATCGAGGGGCTGGGCCAGAAGCACATCGCCGAATTCTGGGACGACAAGCTGATCCGCCAGCCCGCCGACATCTTCCGCCTGAAACCCGAGCAGATCGCGCCGCGCGAGGGCTGGGGCGAGGTCAGCGCCAACAAGCTGATTGCCGCGATCGGCGAGCGGCGGCGCATCGCCCTCGACCGCTTCATCAACGCGCTCGGCATTCCGCAGGTCGGCCAGGCGACGGCGCGGCTGCTCGCCCGCCATTATCGCTCGTTCGCGGCATGGCGGCGCGAGATGGAGGCGGCGCAGGACAGGGCCGGCCCGGCCTATGCGGCGCTGCTCGACATTCACGGCATCGGCGCGGACATGGCCGCCGACATCGTCGGCTTCTTCGCCGAGCGCCATAACCGCGCGCTGCTCGACGACCTCGCGAAAGAGGTCAACGTCGCGGATTACGCGGCGGCCGCGGCCGCCGGCCACTCGCCGCTCGCCGGCAAGTCGATCGTCTTCACCGGCACGCTCGCCGAAATGTCGCGCTCGGAAGCCAACGCGCGCGCGGAGGTGCTGGGCGCCCATGTCGGCGGCAGCCTCTCGAGCAAGACGGATTTCCTCGTGGTCGGGGCCGATGCCGGCTCGAAAGCGAAAAAGGCGGCGGCGCTGGGCGTCAAGACCTTGAGCGAAGAGGAATGGATGAAGCTCGCGCGCGGCTGACCGGTCAGGCGCCCAAAGGCCGCGTCGCCGCTTCCAACCAAACTTTGGTCTCGTCGTCGACGAGCGGTCCGATCTCGGTCCGGACGCGCGCGTGATAGGCATCGAGCCAGTCGATTTCGTGCGACTCGAGCAAGGACTTATCGATCGCGTTCCGATCGATCGGCGCCAAGGTCAAGGTCTCGAAGCCCAGAATCTCGCGCCCGTTCTCGCCCAGATCTTCGAGCCTCACCACGGTCACCAGATTCTCGATGCGGATGCCGAAAGCGCCGGTTTTGTAATAGCCGGGCTCGTTCGAGACAATCATGCCCGGTAGCAATTCCTGGCGATTGGGCAGTTTCGAGATGCGCTGCGGTCCTTCATGGACGCCGAGATAGGAGCCGACGCCATGACCCGTTCCGTGATCGTAGTCGAGACCCGTCTGCCATAAGGAGGCGCGCGCCAGCGCGTCGAGCTGCGAGCCGGTCGTGCCCTTGGGAAAGTGGCAGGTCGCGAGCGCGATATGGCCTTTGAGCACGCGGGTGAAGCGGTCCTTCATTTCGGCCGTCGGCGTGCCGATGGCGATGGTCCGCGTCACATCGGTGGTTCCGTCGAGATACTGCGCGCCGGAATCGACGAGATAGAGCGAGCCGCTGTCGAGCGTATGCTCGGTGGCGGCGCTCGCATGGTAATGCACGATGGCGCCATTCGATCCTGCGCCCGAAATCGTGGGAAAGCTCAGATCGCGAAAGAGATTACCCTCGCGGCGGAACGCTTCGAGCCGGTCGGAGACCGCGATCTCGCGCAAATCGCCCGCGCCCGCCTTGGCCGCGAGCCAGGCGAGAAACCGCGTCAGCGCCGCGCCGTCGCGGCGATGCGCCTCGCGCGCGCCATCGAGCTCGACCGCGTTCTTGCACGCTTTGGGCAACTGGCAGGGATCGGTAATCTGCACCGCCGCCGCGCCAAGACGGTCGAAGACCCAGGCGGCGGCGCTACCGGGATCGGCGGCGATCCGCTTGCCCGCGGCAGCCAGCGCCTCGAGCCGCGGTCCGAAAGATTGCGGCGGCGCCACCCGCACCGCATCTCCAAGATGCGCAGCGACGCTCTCGCTAATCTTTTCGGCCTCGATGAAGAGCTCGACCGTGGCGTCGGCGTGAAGCAGCGCGAAGCTCAGCGCCAGCGGCGTGTGCGGCACGTCGCCGCCGCGGATATTGAGCAGCCAGGCAATCGAATCGGGAGCTGTGAGCACCACCGCGTCAGATTTGCTGTCGGCCACCGAGGCGGCGATGCGGCGGCGCTTGGTTTCGGCGGCCTCACCGGCGAAGCGAAGCGCATGGACCTCGACCGGCGCGCGCGGCGGCGGCGGCCGGTCACGCCAGACCGCATCGAGCGGATTGGTGTCGAGCGGCACGAGGCGCCCGCCCGCCTTTTCCGCCGCCGCGCGATAGCGATCGAGCTCGCCCAAAGTGTGCAGCCGCGGATCGTAGCCGAGCGCCTGCCCGGCCTTCAGCGTGCCGGCGATCCAGGAAGCGGGCGGCCGCTCCGTCACATGGCAGCGCTCGAACAGCGTGCCGTCGACCTCGGCCTCGGCCTGGAGCGTGTAGCGTCCGTCGACAAAGACGGCCGCATGCGCGGGCAGGACGATTGCGATGCCGGCCGAACCGGTGAAGCCCGTCAGCCAGGCGAGCCGCTGCGCGGCGGCGGGAATGTACTCGCCCTGATACTCGTCGGTGCGGGGCACGAGAAACCCGTCGGCTCCCCTTGCCTTGAGCTCCGTCCGCAGCGCCCCGAGTCTCTCTTTGGTGTCGCCGCGATAAAGCGGGCGGCCTTCGTCCATAACGTCCTCCGATGAGACGAAGCTAAGTCCGGTGACGGGTGCCGACAAGGCCGGGAGAGCCGGTCCCGGCGCCAAAAGCTTAAGAAACTGTTTCAGGCCATGCGATCTCCGCATGACTGATCCGCAAAGGTTTCCCCTTCATATTTTGTCAATAAGGCTTACCTATTTTGTGCAACGCAGCAATATGCGATGTACCGAATTTTCAAGGAGTTGCCTAAATGTTGAGTATGCTTCTATCGGCTCTGCGTCATGTACGCGTCGCCTATGGCGAGTGGCGTCGGCGCCAGGCGGCTTTCGACGAGTTGAACGCGTTGGACGACCGCTCCCTGGCAGATATCGGCATCACGCGCTCGGATATCCCGTTCATCTTCTCGCAGGGCGTTCATTCGCGCGACGTTCAGGAGGCCGCCAAGGCCCAGGCCACCGGGATGCTTCGCCGGAGCCTTCACCGCGCCGCCTGAGGCGTGACCCCCGCGCTCCGCATCCGGGGCGCGGTTTAAGGGGCGGAGGCACTCGATTTTGCCGCCGCCTTGGCGCAAAGTGATGGCTATGGCGGACTCGCCCCACGCTCACGGGCCAAGCCATCGTGGTCATACGCATCCCGGCGCGACAGGCGGCGGGGCGCGCGTCCTTCACGATCACGATCAAGCCGGCGATGGCCGGCATCACGAGCCGCCGCCGCGAAATCTCGGCACGGTCTTCGCACTCGCGACCCTGCTCAATATCGGCTTCGTCGCGGCCGAGACCGTCTTCGGCTTCCTCAGTCATTCGATGGCATTGCTCGCCGATGCCGGGCACAATTTCGGCGACGTGCTCGGCCTCATCGCCGCGTGGGCGGCGACCCTCCTCGCGCAGCATCGTCCCACCCAGCGCTATACCTATGGTTTGCGCAGCTCGTCGATCCTCGCCGCGCTGCTCAACGCCATCATCCTGCTGATCGCGGTCGGCGGCATCGCCGTCGAGGCGATCCAGCGCCTTGTCGCGCCGGAACCGGTGGCGGGCGTGACCATGATCGTGATCGCGTCGATCGGCGTCGTCATCAACGGCGCGTCGGCGATCCTGCTCCATGGCGGCCATCACCGCGATCTCAACCTGCGCAGCGCCTTCGTCCATATGGTCGGCGACGTCGTGGTGAGCGTCGGTGTCGTTGTCTCCGGCGCCATCATCCTTGCCACGCATTGGCTTTGGCTCGATCCCGCGATCAGCCTCGCGATCGCGGCGGTGATCGTCTTTGGTACATGGCGGCTGCTGCGCCATTCGCTCGATATGGCGTTGCACGCCGTGCCGCCTGGCATCGATGCGGCGGCAGTGCGCCACCATCTCGCCGCCGTCGCCGGCGTGGCCCAAGTCCATGATCTCCATATCTGGCCGATGAGCACGACGACGACGGCGCTCACCTGCCATCTCGTCATGCCCGGCGGGCATCCGGGCGATGCCTTGCTCGCACGGATCGCCGACGAGCTGCACGACCATTACGGCATCGAGCACGCGACGATCCAGGTCGAAACCGGCGATCCCGAGCACCCTTGCGTGCTGGTGCCGGACCACATCGTCTGACGGCGCTTCGCGCCTTCAGCCACGCATGAGGAGATAGCCCAGCGAGGCAAGACCGAAGGCGCCACAGTAATAGGCGAAAGGATCGAGCGCCTGGAAATCGTGCTTGCCGAAATAGCGCATGAGAAAGGCCGTGCTGGCGTAGGCGGTGATGCCCGCGACGATGCCCGCCACCCATGCCGTCGCCCCGATGCTGGTCAGTCCGCCATGCTGGAAGAGATGCGGCACTTCGAGCACGCCGGCGCCGAAGATGATCGGCGTGGCGATGAGGAAGGAGAAATGGGCAGCTTGCTTGTGATGGAGGCCGAGCAAGAGGCCGCCCACCATCGTCGCGCCCGAACGTGAAATACCGGGGATGAGCGCGGTCGCCTGCGCGAAGCCGATCAGGATCGCACCGATCCAACCCAGTTCGCCGAGCGTCTTCTCGCCTCCCCGGCGCCGCAAACGCTCGCCGATGAAGAGCAGCGCGCCGTTGACGATGAGGAAAGACGCCGCCACCACCGCCGCGCCGAAGAGGTGGCGGAACCATTTTTCCAGCGTGAAGCCGAGAACGACCGCGGGCAGCGTCGCCAACACGATCAGCCATAAGAGACGCCATTGCCGGCGCCGTTCCTCGCCCGAGCCAACGCCGATGAAGGCGAGCAGCAGCCCGATCCAGTCTTCCCAGAAATAAATGAGCAGCGCCGTCGCCGTGCCGAGATGAAGCACGACGAGAAAGGGCAGGAATTGGGTCGATGACTGATCGACCGCCCAGCCGAAAAGCGAGGGCAGCACCACCGCGTGTCCGAGGCTCGAGACCGGGAAGAGCTCGGTAACGCCTTGCAGCACGGCGATGATGATGGCCTGGAGGTATGTCATGGGATCACGCGCCTTGTGATTGACGAAATGAGCGGAAGCGAAGCGGCCGGCCACGCGCGATGATGAGCGTCGACCAGCCGGAAACGACCAGTCGCTGGCACAGGTTCAATCGACGCGCGCGGTGCGCCGCGAGGACCTGATCCTCCTGCCACGGCAGAAGCCCGGATAGAACGGCGATACCCCCCGGCGCGAGCACGCGGCCGAGATCGCGCGCCATCAAGGTCAGCGGCCGCGCCAGGATGTTCGCGAAGACGAGATCGAAGGGCGCGGCGCGCGCGATGAAACGATCGCGATAGCCGGCGCTGCGCCGCGCATGAACCAGGCGGGCGACGCCATTGCGCTGCGCATTATGCGCGCTCACCCGCACGGCCTCGGCATCGATGTCGAAGGCGGCGACGGGCCGGTGCCACGTCTTGGCCGCGGCCAACGCCAGCACGCCGGTGCCGCTGCCCATGTCGAGAATGCGCCGCGCCCGCCCGATGCGCGCCACAGCATCGAGCGCCAAAAGGCAGCCGCGCGTGGTCGCGTGCTCGCCCGTGCCAAAGGCGGTCGCGGCATCGATCAAGAGCCCGGTCCGGCCCGCAGGCACAGGCACCGGGTGATGTGAGCCGTAGATGAAATAGCGGCCGATGCGAAGCGGCGGAAAACTCGCCTGGTTGAGGCTGACCCAATCCGTCGCCGGCACGCGGTCCCAGCGCGGCTCGGGCGCCGGACTTGTCAGCTTTAGCCAAGCAAGCGCCAATCGAGCGATGGTCGAGCCGCGATCGGGTGGCTCCGCGCTCAAGCCCGCGACGCGCCAGGACCCGTCCGACCCCCCCTCGAAGGTGCTGACCGTGCCCCAATCGCTCAAGGCATCGCTCGCCACGACGGCAGCGGCAGCGTCGGGCGCGTCGACAATCACCCGCCACAGCCCGGACGCGCCGCCGCGCGGGCGGCGCTTCTCAGGTCTTCTCGACAAAGCTGTCCATCACGAGTTTTTCGCCCGCCTTGTCGAAAGAAATCGCCAGCTTGCCGTGATCGGCCGAGCGCACCGTGCCATAGCCGAATTTCTGATGGAAGATCCGGTCGCCGGCGGCGAATTTGCCGCTCGCAGGGGCAGACGGCGCCGGCGCCAGGCGCGGTGCCCCGCCGCGCTTGCCGAAAAAGGACGCGCTCCCGGCCCAGGCCTCGGCGAGACCGCCGGCGCGGGGATAGAGTCCCGGTTCGGCGATCGTCTCGATATGGTCCGCCGGCAGCTCGGCGACGAAGCGCGAGGGCATCGTGCTCTGCCACTGCCCGTGGATGCGGCGATTGGCGGCATAAGACACGTAAGCCCGCTGACGCGCGCGGGTGAGCCCGACATAGGCGAGACGCCGCTCCTCCTCGAGCCCCTTCAAGCCTCCTTCGTCCATCGCGCGCTGATGAGGGAACAAGCCCTCCTCCCACCCCGGCAAAAAGACGTCGGTGAACTCCAGACCCTTGGCGCCGTGCAAGGTCATCAAGCTGACCATGTCGACGCCGGTCTCGGCGACGTTCTCCATGACCAGGCTGACATGGTCGAGAAAGCCGGCAAGGCTCTCGAATTCGGCCATCGCCTCCACCAGCTCCTTGAGGTTTTCGAGCCGGCCCGGCGCGTCGGGCGACTTGTCCGCCTGCCACATCGCGGTATAGCCCGATTCGTCGAGCACCTGGGCCGCGAGCTGCGGATGCGGCAGCGAGTCGGCCAGCCCGCGCCAGCGATCGAGATCGGCGAGAAATCCCGCCAGCGCGCGACGCGCCGCCGGCTTCAGCTCGTCGGTACCGATGAGCGTCTGCGCCGCCTCGCCGAGCGGCATCGCTTGGGCGCGCGCGAGCGTATGCAGCGTCTGCAAGGTGGCGCTGCCGAGCCCGCGCCGCGGCAGGTTGACGATGCGCTCGAAAGCCAGGTCGTCGGCCGGCTGGTGGATGAGGCGCAGATAGGCGAGCGCGTCGCGGATCTCCTGGCGCTCGTAAAAACGCAAGCCGCCGATGACGCGATAGGGCAAGCCGAGCGTCAGAAACCGCTCTTCGAATTCGCGCGTCTGGAAGCCGGCGCGCACCAGGATCGCGATTTCGGCAAGCTTCTCGCCCTTGCGCTGCAGCGCTTCGACCTCATCGCCGACCCAGCGCGCCTCTTCCTCGCCATCCCACAGGCCGCGCAGGACGACGCGCTCGCCCTCATTGGCCTCGGTCCACAGCGTCTTGCCCAGCCGTCCCTCGTTTTGCGCGATTAGCGCCGAGGCGGCTGCGAGGATGTGCGGCGTCGAGCGGTAATTCTGCTCGAGCCGGATGATCGCCGCGCCCGGAAAATCCTTCTCGATACGCAGGATGTTGCCGATCTCGGCGCCGCGCCAGGAATAGATCGATTGGTCGTCGTCGCCGACGCAGCAGAGATTGCGGTGCTTTTGCGCCAGAAGCCGCAGCCACAAATACTGCGCCACGGTGGTGTCCTGGTATTCGTCGACCAGGAGATAGCGGAAGCGCTGCTGGTATTCCGCCAGGATCTCAGGCCGGGTCGTGAAAGTCGTCAGATCGTGCAGCAGCAGATCGCCGAAATCGGCGGCGTTGAGCGCTTTGAGCCGGTCCTGGTAGACGCGATAGAGCTCGATCATGCGGCCATTGGCGATCTCGCCGCGCTCGGCCTCGGGAACCTTGTCCGGCACGAGGCCGCGATCCTTCCAGCGCTCGATCGCGCCCAGGATGGCGCGGGCCGGCCAGCGGCGCTCGTCGATGCCGGCCGCGGCCGCGACCTGCTTCACCAGGCGGAGCTGATCGTCGGCGTCGAGGATGGTGAAATTGGGCTTGAGGCCCACCGCCTCGGCATGGCGGCGCAGGATGCGCGCGGCGATGGCATGAAATGTGCCGAGCCAGAGCCCTGCCGCGCTCTCGCCGATCATCCGCTCGAGCCGCTCGCGCATTTCGAGCGCGGCCTTGTTGGTGAAGGTGACGGCAACGATCTGGCTCGGCCAGGCGCGCCGAGTCGCGAGGATATGCGCCAGGCGCGTTGTCAGCACCCTGGTCTTACCGGTCCCGGCGCCGGCGAGGACGAGAACGGGACCGTCGACGGCTTCGACCGCGCGCTGCTGCGCGTCGTTGAGGCCGGAGAGATAAAAAGCCGGCGCGGCGGCGGCGGGAACCGCGGCGGGACCGGCATGGGGTTCGGACATGGCTTCGCTATATAGCACGCGCGTGAGCGATTCCCACGCCATGAAATCCCAGGAGAGTTTGGACGCGAAACGACTTATGATGGCTTCCCTGCCGTAGCCCGTCATGCACGCCGCCATCATCATTCTCGTATTCTTATGCACCTATGTCGGCATGGCGGCGGGCCGCTTGCCGCATTTGCAGATCGACCGCACCGGCATCGCGCTGCTCGGCGTCATCGTGCTCTTGGCAAGCGGAACCGTGACGCTCGACGAGCTCGGCGCGAGCATCGACGTCTCGACCCTGGTCCTGCTCTTCGCCCTGATGATCATCTCGGCGCAATTCGTCTCGGCGGGATTCTTCGAGGTCTCGGCCGATTGGGTGATGAGCACGGCCGAAACCCCTTCCATGCTGCTCGCCTTGACGGTGCTGGTCGGCGGCGCGCTGTCGGCGCTTCTCGCTAACGAGCTGGTCGTGCTGACCATGGCGCCGCTGCTCATCGTCGGCGCGCAATCGCGCGCGCTCGACCCAAGGCCCTTTCTCATTGCGCTGATGGGCGCGGCCAATGCCGGTTCGGCCGCGACCTTGATCGGCAGCCCGGCCAATATCCTCATCGGCCAAAATGGCGAACTCAGCTTTCATCGTTATCTGCTGGCGGGCGCCGTCCCGTCCCTCTTGGGACTCGCCTCGGTCTTCGGCGTCACCTGGCTGCTGTGGCGCAACCGGATGGAAGCGCCCGTACCAGAGGGCGGCATCCCGGAGCTGCCGCGCCACGCCCATGACCGCCATCAAACCGTCAAGGGCCTCGCCGGCATGGCCGTTCTGCTCTTGCTCTTCGCCACCCCCCTGCCGCGCGAGGTCGGCGGGTTGCTGATCGCCGCCGCGCTCTTGACCAACCGCCGCTTCACCAACCGGATCATGATCGCGGCCGTCGACTGGCCGTTGCTTCTGTTGTTCGTGTGCCTCTTCGCGATCAGCGGGGCGCTGGCCGATACCGGGCTGCCCTGGGCCTTCATCTCCTGGCTGCAAGTGCACGGGCTCGCGCCGAACAGCCTGCTGGTCTTGGCGCCACTCAGCCTTCTCATGAGCAACACGGTCGGCAATACGCCCTGGGTCATCCTGCTGCTGCAGATCTGGCCGAGTCCACCCCAGGGCGCGCTCTATGCCCTCGCCGTGCTCTCCTCGCTTGCGGCCAATCTGACGCTGATCGGGTCGCTCGCGAGCGTGATCGCGGTAGAGCGGGCGGAAAGCCTTGGCGTGCGGCTGAGCTTCGGCGAATACGCCCGCGCCGGCATCCCCTTCACCTTGATCTCGATGATTTGCGCGGTGTGCTGGCTCGCCTGGACCGGCTGGCTCACCTGGCTGCCGGCGAGCACGGGGCTCGGCGGCAACTAACGCGCGAGCGGCTCAGGAAGCCTTGGCGACGTCGTCGCCGATCTCGAGCTCGGTCGAGACGCGGTTGCGGCCCGCGCGCTTGGCATGGTAGAGCGCGGTATCCGCACGCCGGATCAGGGTGCTGATCGGTTCATCCGGGCGGTACTCGCCGGCGCCGAAAGAGAGCGTCAGATCGCCATAGGTGTCCTGCGTCGTCTTGTCGACGATCTTGCGACGCACAATCGCATTGCGGATTTGGTTGGCGACGATGACCGCCTGCTGCAGATTCGTGCGCGGTAGGATGATCGAGAATTCCTCGCCGCCGATGCGGGCAGGCGTATCCCGGCCCTTCACCGAATCCGACAGGGTCCGGGCCACCAGCTTCAGCACCTGATCGCCGATCTGGTGGCCGTAAGTATCGTTGAAGCGCTTGAAATGATCGATATCGCAAAGCAGGAGACTCATCGGCTCCTTGTTACGGACCGCCTCGAGCACCGCATCCTTGAGCCGTCCGTCGAAGAATTTCCGGTTCGGGATCCCGGTCAAGGGATCGGTCAGCGCCTCGCGCTGCACCGCTTCGAGATTCTCCCGCAGCTCGTTGACCTCGCCGGCGATGCGGCCGAGCCGCCCTTCGAGGGTCCGGTTGCGCCCGGCCATCGCCTGGGTTTCCTGGATGAGATCGGCGAGGAGCGCGTGCATCTTGTGCGCGGGCTGCGAATGGCCGATCGCGGAGGAGAAATTGTCGAGAGTGTGGCCGAAATTGCCGATGTCGCCGGCCTGATCGCCGAGATAGCGGCGGACCTGATCGATCACCAGCTGCAGCCTGCCGCCGGTCTCGATCACATCCATCGGAATGTCGCTGTCGCCGAGATAGCGCCGTGTCAACTCGGCGCTCAACTCCTCGGTAAAGGGCAGGCGTTGCGCGATGATCGCGTCGAGCCCGCGCATCAGCTCCGGACTGGTCCGGGCCACATAGGCATACCAGAGGGCATAATTTTGCGGCGTGGGCGGCACGTCATGCGCCACCATCGCCCGCATCGCCGCCTGCGCCAGGAGCTCGGCTTGATTGTCTGTGACCGTCCCTTCCATGAAACGTGCCTCGCCCTCGCTCTCCGCGGGACCGTGCGGAAGCATGCCTTCCGCCGATCGCCCGGAAGACCGGTTCTACGCCTATTCTTTAAGCTTTCGGTAAAAGGACGCGGGGCCAAACCCGGAAAGAGTCTGCGATTTTGCGCGAATTGCCGGGTTAATTGGGGCGCGTTCACCTCGCGCGGCGGACGCCCTATCATCGCCACCCCTGCCGGAGCGACCGCATGCCCCTCCCTCCCCCGCTCTTGCCCTATGAGCCTTACCGGGCCGCCGTCGTGCCCGACTGGGTCGATTACAACGGGCATATGAACGTCGCCTATTACGTCCTTGCCTTCGACCGCGCGACCGACCGGCTGCTCGACCACCTCGGGATCGGCGAGACCTATCGTCGCGCGACCAATTGCTCCTTTTTCGCCCTCGAGGCGCACGTCACCTACCTGCGCGAGCTGCGTCAAGGCGAGGGCTTCGCGATCGGGACGCGGCTTATCGACGCCGATCGCAAGCGGGTTCATCTCTTCCACACCATGATCAAGGATGACGGCGGCGAGACGGCAGCGACGCTGGAGGCGATGGCGCTCCATGTCGAGCTCGCCGGCCCGCGCGCCGCGGCACTGCCGGACGACGTCTTCACCGCCATCGAAACGCTCCTGGCCGAGCACCGCCTTCTGCCCGATCCGCCGCAACTCGGCCATCGCATCGCGATCCGACGGCCCTGAGCGAGGACGCGCGCGTTTTTATCTCGCGATCCGCTGCTCCACCGGCGCGGATCGCTAGACCGAAAAATATTTCGCCTGCGGATGGGTGATGACGATAGCCGAGGTCGATTGTTCGGGCTCGAGCTGATCCTCCTCGGAGAGCGCGATGCCAATCTCCTCGGCGCGCAAAAGCGCAAGCAGGCGGCGCTGGTCGCCGAGGTTCGGGCAGGCCGGATAGCCGAAGGAATAGCGGCTGCCGCGATAGCCCTGCTGCAAGAGGGCGTGCATGTCGCGCGGCTCCTCGGCGGCAAAGCCCAACTCGCCGCGGATGCGCTTGTGAACGTATTCGGCGAGCGCTTCGGCCATCTCGACCGAAAGCCCGTGCAGATAGAGATAATCCTGATAGCGATCGGCGGCGAACCATTGGCGCGCCGTGTCCGAGGCGCGCCCGCCCATGGTGACGAGCTGCAGCCCGATTACGTCGCGCTCGGCATCGCCAATGTCGCGCAGAAAATCGGCGATGCAGAGCCCATCGGGCCGGTTCTGGCGCGGCAGGGTGAAACGCGCGAGCTCGGTTGCGCCGTCCTCCTCGAAGAGGACGACGTCATTGCCCTCGGCCGCGCATTTCCAATAGCCATAGGCCGCTTGCGGCTTCAGGATGTCCTCGTCCTCGACGCGCTCCAGCATGCGCTTCAGGATCGGCCGTAGCTCGCGATGCGCCCAAGCCATGAATTCCTCGAGCGAGCGGCCCTCTTTGCGATAGCCCCATTGGAATTGATAGAGCATGCGCTCGTTGAGATAGGGGACGAGCGCCTTGGCCGGGACGTGCTCGATGACGCGCGCGCCCCAGAACGGCGCATGCGGCGCCGCGACACCGCGATTGAGCTCGGCGCGGCGCAGCCGGATTTCCTCGACATCCACCGGACGTAAGGGCTTCGCGTCCGCCGCACGCCCGAGCGCGCGCTTGCGGTTGACCGGGCGGCCCTCATTCGCCGCTTGCAGCGCCCCGATATGATCGTCGAACGCGCCGGTGACGATCTTTTCCATGAGTTTGAGCCCGTCGAAGGCATCGCCCGCATAGGCGACGCGGCCGCAGGCATAGGTCTTGCGGCAATCCTCCTCGACATAGCGTCGCGTCAGCGCCGCACCGCCGAGCATCACCGGCAGGGTCAAGCCCCGGCGGCTCATCTCCTCGAGATTCTCGCGCATGACGACGGTTGACTTGACCAGCAGGCCCGACATTCCGATCGCATCGGCATGGTGCTGTGCCGCCGCCTCGAGGATCGCCGCGAGCGGCTGCTTGATGCCGAGATTGACGACCTTGTAGCCGTTGTTGGTAAGAATGATGTCGACGAGATTCTTGCCGATGTCGTGGACGTCGCCCTTCACCGTCGCCAGCACGATCGTGCCGCGCTGGTTTCCTTCCTTGTGCACCATGAAATGCTCGAGATAGGCGACCGCCGCCTACATCGTCTCGGCCGATTGCAGGTCGAAGGGTTGCTGCATCTTGCCCGCGCCGAAGAGATCGCCGACCACCTTCATGCCGTCGAGCAGAAAGGTGTTGATGATGTCGAGCGCCTTGTGCGTCTTGAGCGCCGCTGCGAGATCGTCGTCGAGCCCCCGGCGATCGCCATCGACGATGCGCTGCGCCAACCGCTCGCCGAGATCAGCGGGCCGTGCCTTGGGCCGCGCCGCGCCCGCGCTACGATTGGCGAAGAGCGCGATGAAGGCGTGCAGCGGATCGTGACCTTGGCGGCGGCGGTCGAAGATCAGATCCTCGGCCGCCGCGCGCTCGGCCTCTGGGATCGCGTGCGACGGCATGATCTTCGAGACGTGCAGAATCGCGGATGTCAGCCCGCGTTTCAACGCGTGGTCGAGATAGACCGAATTGAGCACCGCGCGCGCCGCCGGGTTGAGGCCGAAGGAAATGTTCGAAAGCCCCAACAGGATCTGGCATCGCGGCAAGGCCTGGGCAATCTGCTCGATCGCATCGAGCGTCTCGATGCCGAGCTTGCGGTCGTCCTCGTTGCCGGTGCAGATGGTGAAGGTGAGCGGATCGATGATGAGATCCGCTTCCTTGAGCCCGAAGCGGCCGCAGGCGAAATCGCGCAGGCGCTGGGCAATCGCGAGCTTCTTCGCCGCGTCCTTGGCCATGCCGCTCTCGTCGATGGTGAGCGCGATCAGCGCGGCGCCGAAGCGACGCGCGAGCGCGACGCGCGCGGCGGCCGGCGCTTCGCCATCCTCGAAATTGATCGAGTTGACGATCGGCTTTCCACCATAAAGCCGCATGGCCGCTTCGAGCACGGGCAGCTCCGTGCTGTCGATGACGAGCGGCGCGGCGACGGCGCCGCGCATGCGGCTCACGACTTCGCCCATCTCGGCGATTTCGTCGCGGCCGACAAAGGCGGTGCTGATATCGATCGCATGCGAGCCTTCCTTTACCTGCTCGCGCGCCATCTCGACGCAGCCGTCCCACTCCCCTTTTTCCTGATACTGGCGAAAGCGCTTCGAGCCGTTTGTATTGCAGCGCTCGCCGATCGAGAGATAGGCTTTCTCCTGGCGCAAGCTCGTCTGCGCATAGAGCGAGGCGATGGAAGGCACCCAGACGCTGCGTCGCGCCTTGGCGCGCGGGCGGTTGCCATCCGTCGCCAGCCGGCGCAGCATCGCATCGAGCGCGACAATATGCGCCGCCTCGGTACCGCAACAGCCACCGATCAAGTTGGCGCCGTCCTCCAGCACGAACCGCTCCTGCCACTGCGCCAGCTCTTGCGGCGTCAGCGGATAATGCGCATGGCCGTGATGGAGCTCGGGCAGGCCGGCATTGGGCTGAACCGAGATGTGCGCCGGCCAGTTCTCCGCGAGCCATTTGACATGCTCGGCCATCTCCTGCGGCCCGGTCGCGCAATTGAGGCCGATGAGCGGCACGTCGAGCGCCTCGACCACGGTCGCCGCGGCGGCGATGTCGGCGCCGACCAGCAAGGTGCCGGTGGTCTCGACCGTGACCTGGACGAAGATCGGCTGATCGCCGCCGTACTCGGCGATGGCGCGCTTGGCGGCGTTGACCGCAGCCTTGATCTGAAGCGTGTCCTGGCACGTCTCCATGAGCAGCGCATCCGCCCCGCCATCGAGCAACCCGCGACATTGAACGACGAGCGCATCCTCGATCGACTGGTAGTCGATATGGCCGAGCGAGGGCAGGCGCGTGCCCGGACCGACCGCGCCGATGACGAAGCGCGGGCGACCATCACCCGCAAATCCGGCGACCGCCTCGCGCGCCAGCTCCGCCGCGCGGGGGTTGAGGTCGTAGGCTTTGTCGGCGATGCCGAACTCGGCGAGAGTGAGCGGCGAGCCGCCGAAGCTGTTGGTCTGAATAGCATCAGCCCCGGCAGCGAGATAGCCGCGATGAATGTCGAGGACGAGGTCTGGCCGGCTCTGGTTCAGAATCTCCGGGCAGTTCTCATGGCCCTGGTAATCCTCGTCGAGCCGCAAGGGCATGGCCTGGACGCGCGTGCCCGTGGCGCCGTCGCAAAGAAGCACCCGCTCGCTGAGCCAATCGAGGATGTGAGTCATGCCGCGCGGGCCTCAGTCGCTGTCGGCCGCTGCGGTCGCACGCAAGCCGATTTCGTCGGCGATCGCGAGCACCAGCTCGGCGCGGTTGAGCGTATAGAAATGGAACGTGCCGACGCCGCCCGCGGCGAGACGGCGGCAGAGCGCGCTCGCGACCTCGGCAGCGGCGCGCGCGCGACCCGACGGGTCTTCTTCGAGTCCTTCGAACCGCGCCGCGATCGAGGCCGGAATCGAGGCGCCGCATTGGGCGGCAAAGCGCGTCACTTGCGCGAAATTCCCGATCGGCAGGATGCCCGGCACGATCGGTGCCGCGATCCCGGCGGCGTGTGCCCGATCGCGAAAGCGAAAGAATGCGTCAGCGTCGAAGAAGAATTGCGTGATCGCACGCGCGGCGCCCGCGTCGATCTTGCGCTTCAGCGCGTCGAGATCGGCTTGCGCGCTCGCCGCTTCGGGATGTGTCTCGGGATAGGCGGCAACGCTGATCTCGAAATCGGCAACGCGCCTCAGTCCGGCGACCAGATCCGCGGCTTGGGCATAGCCCTCCGGATGCGGCCGATAGGCGCCGCTTCCAGCCGGCGGATCGCCACGCAGCGCCACCACATGGCGAATACCGGCTTGCCGATAGCTGCGCGCCACCGCATCGATCGCCGCGCGGCTCGCGCCGACGCAAGTCAAATGCGCGGCGGGCTCGAGCGCCGTGTCGCGGCGCATCCGCGCCACCGTCGCATGCGTGCGCTCGCGTGTCGTGCCGCCGGCGCCGTAGGTGACCGAGACGAAGCGCGGACCGAGCGGCGCGAGGCGCTCGACCGCCCGCCACAGCGACGCCTCGAGCTCGGGCGTCTTGGGCGGGAAGAATTCGAGCGAGAGCGACGGCGCTTCGGTCACGAGCTGGCCGCGCGCGGGAGAGTCGTCGTGGCCGGCTTCGCTTCGGCGCGGCGATGCGCGGCCCAGATCGAGACGGTGAGCGGCTGCCCCAAGAGATGCTCGACCGGCTCGGGTACCAGCCCGGCCTCGCGGCACCAAGCAACAATCTCGGCATCGGCGAAGCCAAGATGGCGATGCGCCTGATCGAGGCGCAGGAATTCGAGCGCGTGCGGCGCGAAATCGACGATCACCAGCCGTCCCGATCCGCGTAGCATCCGTGCCGCTTCGGCGATGGCGAGCGACGGCCGGTCGGCGTAATGCAGCACCTGGTGAAAGATCGCGGCGTCGAAGCTGCCATCGGCGAAAGGCAGTTGATAGATGTCGCCCTGGCGGATCGAGCAGTTGCGCAGGCCGGCGCGCTCGAGATTGGCGCGGGCCACGGCCAGCATCTCGCGCGAGATATCGATGCCGACGGCATGCTCGACCTTGGGCGCAAAGATCTCGAGCATGCGCCCGGTGCCGGTGCCGAGATCGAGGAGGTCGCGAATCTCGGCGCCGGCGAGCGCCGTCCGCACCGCGGCTTCAACCTCGGCTTCGGCGATATGGAATGACCGGATGCGATCCCATTGCGCCGCATTGGCCCGGAAATAGGCGTTGGCGGCGTCGGCGCGTTGCCGCTTCACGGTCTCGAGCCGCGCATTGTCGAGGGCGACGGTCGGATCGTCCGGCGGCACCGAGGCACAGATGCGCTCGGCGAGCTCGGCAGCGCGCCCGCGCTCGGCGCGGCGGTAATAGACCCAGCTCCCCTCGCGGAACCGGTCCAGGAGTCCGGCATCGCAAAGCAGTTTCAGGTGCCGGGAGACGCGCGGCTGGCTCTGGCCGAGGATGTCGGTGAGCTCGGTAACGGTGAGCTCCCCCCGCGCGCACAGCAGGAGAAGCCGCAAGCGCGTCGGCTCGGCGGCTGCGCGCAGACCGGATAGGGTACTCTCCATCACCACCTCTTATCTTTGAGCAATTCGGCATATAAACATGTCGTTATGTATACAGTCAATCAGTTAGTTAAAGGTTTACGTTTCCCTGGTAAACCCTGCGCGCCCGGCCGCAATCTTGTCCGGGCGAGGCTGCGGATATATCCTTCGCGGCCAGGCATTGACCGAAAAAAGAGGTTTACGCCTGCCATGCGCGAACGCCTGTTGAAGCTCGTCCCAATGGTCGCTCTTGCCTTGGTGCTGGGCCTGCCCGAGGCCCGGGCGCTCGACGCCAAGGACCCCGCCGCGCTGATCAAAAGCCTCGTCAACGAGGGGGTCGCGCAGCTGAAGCAGCCGGACCAATCGCCGTCGATGCGCGCCGCTAATTTTCGTGCGCTGCTCGAGGCAGGCTTCGATATCCCGCTGATTTCGCGGTTCGTGCTTGGGCGCTATTGGCGCACGGCGAGCGACGCCGAACGCCACGAATTCGCGACGCTCTTCGAGGATTGGATCGTTCGCACCTATGCGAACCGCTTCAAGGGTTACAGCGGCCAGACCATCCGCGTCACGGGCACCCGGCCCGAGAGCGCGACGAGCACCGTGGTGCTGAGCCAGTTCATCAACCCGAACGCGCCCGATCCGGTGCGGGTCGAGTGGCATGTCCGCAAGGAGGCGGACGGCTCCTATAAGATCTACGACATCTCGGTCGAAGGGGTCAGCATGGCCCTGACCGAGCGCGACGAGATCAGCGCGGTCGCCGACCGCAATGGCGGCACCGCGGCGGCACTCAATCGCGTGTTGGAGCAGCGCCTCGCCGCCACCGCCACGGCCTCGAAGTAGCCGACACGCTGGAATCCGCGGCCGCGGTCAGGCGCGGGTAAGCGGCTTGTAATGCAGGCGGTGCGGCTGATCGGCTTCAGCGCCCAGGCGGCGATGCCGGTCGGCCTCGTAATCGGCGTAATTGCCCTCGAACCAGACAACCTGGCTTTCGCCTTCAAAGGCGAGGATATGGGTCGCGATGCGGTCGAGGAACCAGCGATCATGGGTAATAACCGCGGCGCAGCCGGGAAATTCCAACAGCGCCTCCTCGAGCGCCCGCAGCGTGTCGACATCGAGATCGTTGGTCGGCTCGTCGAGCAGGATTACGTTCGCCGCACTTTTCAGCATCTTCGCCAAATGGACGCGGTTGCGCTCGCCACCCGAAAGCTGTCCGACCTTCTTCTGCTGATCCGTGCCGCGGAAATTGAACAGCGAGCAATAGGCGCGTGACGGCATCTTGCGGCGGCCGAGATCGATCTCGTCATTGCCGCCGGAGATCTCCTCCCAGACCGTCTTGTCAGCTGCGAGCGAATCGCGCGACTGATCGACATAGCCGAGCTTCACCGTCTCGCCGACGCGAAATGTGCCCTGATCGGGCTTTTCCCGATCGGTGATCATGCGGAAAAGCGTGGTCTTGCCCGCACCGTTGGCGCCGATAATGCCGACGATCCCGCCAGGCGGCAGATGGAAGGAGAGATCCTCGATCAACAAGCGATCGCCATAGGCCTTGGCGATGTGCTCCGCCTCGATGACGAGATCGCCCAAGCGCGGGCCCGGCGGCAGCACGATCTGCGCGGTCTCGGGCGCCTTCTCACGGCTCTGCGCGACCAGCGCTTCGTAGGCCGAGAGCCGCGCCTTGCTCTTCGCCTGACGCGCGCGCGGGCTCTGGCGCACCCATTCGAGCTCGTGCTCGAGGCTGCGCTGACGCGCGGCCTCCTGCTTGCCCTCTTGCGCGAGCCGCTTCTGTTTCTGGTCGAGCCAGCCGGAGTAATTGCCCTCGTAAGGGATGCCCTGACCGCGGTCGACCTCCAAAATCCAGCCGGCGACCTCGTCGAGAAAGTAGCGGTCATGGGTGTCGGTGACGACCGTGCCGCGATAATCGCGCAAAAAGCGCTGCAGCCAGGCGACGGATTCGGCGTCCAGATGATTGGTCGGCTCGTCGAGGAGAAGCAGGTCGGGCTTCTGCAGTAGAAGCCGGCACAGCGCGACGCGACGCCGCTCGCCGCCCGAGAGTTTCGTCACATCGGCATCGCCGGGCGGGCAGCGCAGCGCGTCCATCGCGATCTCGACGGTGCGGTCGATCTCCCAGCCATTGGCCGCGTCGATCTTCTCCTGCAGCTCCCCCTGCTCGGCGATAAGCGCGTTCATCTCGTCGTCGGTGAGCTCCTCGCCGAAGCGCGCGCTCACCGCCTCGAAACGCTCGAGCAGCGCTTTCACCTCGCCCAGGCCTTCGCTGACATTGCCGGCCACGTCCTTGCCGGGATCGAGATCGGGCTCCTGCGGCAGATAGCCGACGCTGGCGCCCTCGGCCGCCCAGGCCTCGCCGCCGAAATCCTTGTCGATCCCGGCCATGATCCGCAGCAGGGTCGATTTGCCTGCGCCGTTGGGCCCGAGCACACCGATCTTGGCGCCGGGGAGAAAGGAAAGCCGGATATTCTTCAGAACTTCGCGGCCGCCGGGATAGGTCTTGCCAAGACCCTTCATCACATAGATGTATTGGTATGCGGGCATGCGCGCCTTCTAGTATCTTGGTTTCGAAGTTCGCTACGTCGCCGATTTCGGCACTTGGCGAACTTCGAAACCAAGACGACACTAGGATTCAATAAGTTGCTAGTGTCCTCTCGATTCCGAAATTCGCGAGGACCCGATATGGAGATGGGGCGAATTTGGGAATCGGGACACTAGCGCAGCGGTGATGGGCTCGCAACGTCGCCGCGCGGCCCAACTCGTGGCATAATGCGCGCGGGAGCATCGTTGTCGTCCGATGTCATTCTGGCGCTTTCTGCTCAATCTTCTCTGGGTCCTGACCGGCGGGTTATGGATGGCGCTGGGCTGGGTCGTCGCCGGCGTGATCATGGCGATCACCATCATCGGCCTACCCTGGACGCGTGCCGCCTTCAACATCGCGCTCTATACACTTCTCCCCTTCGGCACCTCTTCCGTGTCGCGTGCGCGCTTCACCGGCGAAGAGGATGCCGGCACGGGCCCTCTGGGCTTTCTTGGCAATATGATTTGGCTGGTTCTGGCGGGATGGTGGCTGGCGCTCGGGCATCTCGTCCTCGCCGCCGGACTCGCGATCACGATCATCGGCATTCCCTTCGCCTGGGCGCATCTGAAACTCGCCTGGATCTCGCTCTGGCCGATCGGGCGGATGATCGTCACGCATGAGGAATTGGCCGCGCGCGGCACG
>JBJKPV010000373.1:0-5915 GCA_046706015.1 Allostellaceae bacterium
GTGCTCGACTGGATCGAGTGCACGCTCAAGCCCGCGATCGCCGCCTGCGGCGAGGCCGAGCTCGACGGGCTCTTGAAGGGCCTCGACGGACGCTTCGTCGCACCCGGCCCCTCGGGCGCGCCGTCGCGCGGTCGGCCCGAGGTTCTGCCGACGGGCCGCAATTTCTTTTCGCTCGACAGCCGCGCCGTGCCGACGCCCGCTGCGTGGCAATTGGGTTGGAAATCCGCCTCGCTGTTGATCGCGCGTCATGCCCAGGATCGCGGCGCCTATCCGAAGAGCATTGCGCTCTCGGCCTGGGGCACCGCCAATATGCGCACCGGCGGCGACGATATCGCGCAAGGCCTCGCGCTGATGGGCGTGCGTCCGTGCTGGGAGGAAAAGACCGGCCGCGTCATCGGTTTCGAGATCCTGCCGGCTTCGGTGCTGGGCCGGCCGCGGGTCGACGTGACCCTGCGTGTCTCGGGCTTTTTCCGCGATGCTTTCCCTAATCTCATCGATCTCTTCGACAGCGCCGCGCGCGCCGTGGCGGCGCTCGACGAGGAGGAAAGCCTCAACCCGCTGGCCGCGCGCGTCGCCGTGGATCGCCAGGCGCTCGAAGCGAAGGGAATGGCGCGCGAGGACGCCGCGCGCTGCGCCGGGTTTCGCGTCTTCGGTTCCAAGCCCGGCGCCTATGGCGCGGGGCTCCAGGCGCTGATCGACGAGCGCGGCTGGGGCGATCAGGGCGATCTCGCCGCCGCCTATCTCGCCTGGGGCGGCTTCGCCTATGGCGCGGGCGCGCAAGGCCAAGAGGCACAAACGCTCTTCCGCGCGCGGCTGAAGACCGTCGAAGCGGTCATCCAGAATCAGGACAATCGCGAGCACGATCTTCTCGACAGCGACGATTATTACCAATTCGAAGGCGGGCTCGCCGCCGCGATCCGTCATGTCGCGGGTGCGCCGGCCGTCCTCTACCACAACGACCATTCACGGCCCGAGACGCCGCGCATCCGCACGCTCGAAGAAGAGATCGGCCGCGTCGTCCATGGCCGCGCCGCCAATCCTAAATGGATCAAGGGCGTGATGCGCCACGGCTATAAGGGCGGGTTCGAGATCGCGGCGACGGTCGATTACCTCTTTGCATTCGCGGCGACCACGGGCGCGGTCGGCGACCATCATTTCGACGCGCTGTGGGAGGCTTATCTCGGCGATGCAGAGGTGCGCGGCTTTCTCGATGCGCATAATCCCGATGCGCGGCGCGAGATCGAGGCGCGCTTTGCCGAGGCGATCGCGCGGGGCTTGTGGCATCCGAAGCGCAATCGGCTGCGCGCCGAGTTAGGGTCCGAGGAATGAGCGAACCCGCCGAGACCGAAGCGGAGATCAACCGCCGTCACAATGAGAAAGCGGCCAAGCGCAAGGCCGCGCGCACCCGCATGCTGGCGACGAAGACGATCGAGCGCGGCCTTCTCATCGTCCATACCGGCACCGGCAAAGGCAAATCGACGGCCGCTTTCGGCGTGGTGCTGCGCTGCTTGGGTCACGGCATGCGCGTTGGCATCGTGCAATTCGTCAAGGGCGCGTGGGAGACGGGCGAGCGCAAGGTGCTCGAGGCCTATCCCGATCTCGTTACCTGCCGCGCCATGGGCGAGGGCTTTACCTGGGACACGCAAGACCGCGCCCGCGACATCGCGGCGGCGCGCGCGGCCTGGGAGATGGCGAAGGCCATGATCGCCGATCCCGCCTATAAGCTCGTCTTGCTCGACGAGCTCAACATCGTGCTGCGATACGATTACCTGCCGCTCGACGAGGTCCTGGCGACCTTAAAGGCGCGGCCGCGCGATCTGCACGTGATCGTCACCGGGCGCAACGCCAGGCCGGAGCTGATCGAGCTCGCCGATCTCGTCACCGAGATGAGCCTGGTGAAGCATCCGTTCCGCGCCGGCGTCAAAGCGCAAAAGGGCATCGAATTCTGATGACGACGCCCGCACTGATGATCCAGGGAACCGGATCCGATGTCGGCAAATCGGTGATCGTCGCCGGGCTCGCCCGCGCCTTCACGAGGCGCGGCCTGCGCGTTCTGCCGTTCAAGCCGCAGAACATGTCGAACAACGCCGCCGTGACCGCGGATGGCGGCGAGATCGGACGCGCCCAGGCCTTGCAGGCGCGCGCTGCCGGCGTTCCGCCGCGTGTCGATATGAACCCGGTGCTGCTGAAGCCGCAGGCCGAGCGCGCGGCGCAGGTGATCGTCGCCGGCCGGGTCGAAGCGACCCTGTCGGCGCAAGAGTATCATGTCATGAAGCCGGCGCTGCTGCCGCGCGTGCTCGATTCCTTCGCGCGGCTCGAGCGCGATTGCGATCTCGTTCTGATCGAGGGTGCGGGCTCCGCCGCCGAGGTCAATCTGCGCCCCTTCGATATCGCCAATATGGGCTTCGCGCTGGCGGCGCAGACGCCGGTCGCGCTTCTGGGCGATATCGACCGCGGCGGCGTCATCGCGCAGTTGGTCGGGACGCATGCGCTGCTCGCGCCCGAGGAGCGCGCGCTGGTCAAGGGCTACATCATCAACAAGTTCCGCGGCGATTTGGGGCTCTTTGCCGATGCGCTCGACATACTGCGGCCGCGTTTGGGCGTGCGCTGCTTCGGCGTCGTGCCGTGGTTCGAGAAGTTATGCAATCTCCCAGCCGAGGACAGCATGGCGCTCGCCCGCCTCGGCACCACGGAGCGCAAAGGGGCCGTCACCGTCGCCGTGCCGCTGTTGCCGCATATCGCCAATTTCGACGACCTCGATCCGCTCAAGGCCGAGGCCGGCGTGACGCTCGATCTCGTCGCCCCCGGACGCTGCCTGCCGCTGTGCGATCTCGTTCTGCTGCCGGGCTCCAAGGCGACGATGGCGGATCTCGCGGCGTTGCGTGAGCAGGGATGGGACATCGATGTCAAGGCGCATGCACGGCGCGGCGGGCGCGTGCTCGGGATTTGCGCCGGCTATCAGATGCTCGGCCGCCGGATCCGTGACACTCGCGGGGTCGAAGGCGCGCCCGGTGAGGCCGAGGGGCTGGGCTTGCTCGATGTCGAAACCGACTTCGCCGACGAGAAGCGCCTCGTCGCCGTCGACGGCGTCGAGACGCTGAGCGGCGCGCCCGTCAAAGGCTATGAGATGCATATGGGTCGCACGGCCGGTCAGGATGCGGAGCGCCCGATGCTGCGCCTCGATGGCCACGCCGACGGCGCGATCGCGCCGAACGGGCGCATCGCCGGCTGCCATCTCCACGGGCTTTTCGCGAGCGATCCTTTCCGCCGCGCCTTCCTCGCCCGGCTGGGCGCGGCCGCCGATCCGACGCTCGATCATGAGGCGCGGATTGAGGCAACGCTCGATTCGCTGGGCCGCCATCTCGAGCTGCATCTCGATCTCGACGCGCTCCTCGTGGTCGCCCATGCGCGCTGAGCTAAAGGAATTGGCGTGCCGCCGCGCCGCCGAGCAGCAGCAGCGCGAGGCAGGCAGCCGCGCTGACATAGAGCGTGAGCGCGGCGCCGATATCGGCGAGCTTCGCGCGCGCGCGGCCGTCGCCGAGCCACGGTTCCTCCGCGACCCTCCCGCCATAACGCCGCGGCCCGCCGAGAGCGAGGCCGAGCGCCCCGGCCGCTGCGGCTTCGGGCCAGCCGGCATTCAGCGAGCGATGCTTTTTCGCATCGCGGATCATCACCCGAAACGCCACGCCGCCGCGCGTCTCCGGCGTGAAGAGCGCGGCGATGCAAATGATCAGCGCGGCGAGCCGTGCCGGAATCCAATTGAGCGCGTCGTCGAAGCGCGCGGCCGCGCGGCCGAAATCGAGATATTTGGGCGAGCGATGGCCGATCATGCTGTCCAGCGTGTTGGCGGTCTTGTAGAGGAAGAGGCCGGGCAGGCCGAACAGGAGATACCAAAAGGCGGGCGCCACGACACCGTCGCTGAAATTCTCGAACAGCGATTCGATCGCCGCACGCGCGACGCCGAATTCATCGAGGCCTTCCGGATCGCGCCCGACGATTTTCGCCACTGCCGCGCGCCCGGAATCGAGCCCGCCCGCTTGCAGCGCGCGTCCCACGGAAGCGACATGCTCGAAGAGGCTGCGCTGCGCCAGGAGCACGCCGACCAGCAGTGCTTCGAGCCCCCAACCGAAATGGACCACGCTCAGATATTGCTGTGCCGCCCAACCCAGCGCCGCCGCGCCGCCCCCAAGGATCGCCACCGTCACCAAGCCGCGCAGGCGCCGTGCGCGGTCGCTGCGCGAGAGCCGGTTGAGCCGGTGGTCGAAGAAAGCGATGGCACGGCCGGCGAGCACGACCGGGTGTGGCAGGATGCGAAAGACACGCTCCATATCGCCGAAGGCGAGATCGACGATCAGCGCCAGCAGCAGGATCGCGAAGGGGTCGGGATGAGACGAGATCAGCATGGGCCCGCAAGATCGACCGCCGGCGGGGGCGAGGACAAGGGGAAAGCGGGAGCGAGATGACAACGGAGCCAAGAAAAACCGGCATCATGGTGTGCGGCCATGGCAGCCGCGATCCCGAGGCGATCGCGGAATTCGAGCTCGTGGCCGCGGGCCTCAAGGCGCGCCATCCCGATATCGACATCGAGACCGGCTATCTCGAATTCGCGCGGCCCGTCATCCGCGAGGGGCTGGAAAAGCTCGCGGCACGCGGCGTTGATCGAATCCTCGCGCTGCCGGGCATGCTCTTTGCGGCTAGCCATGTGAAGAACGATCTGCCGTGGGAAGTGAACAGCTTCGCCGCGATGCATCCCGGACTCGAAACGCGCTTCGGCCGCGAATTGTCGATCGAGCCCAAATTGCTGAAGGCTGCTTCCGATCGCATCGCTGAGGCCGAGGCGCGGAGTCCCCGCGCGGTCGCACGCGACGAGACGCTGCTCGTCGTGGTCGGGCGTGGCACCAACGATCCCGACGCCAATTCCAACATCGCAAAGATTGCGCGCATGCTGTGGGAGGGGATGGGCTTTGGCTGGGCCGAGACGGTGTTCAGCGGCGTCGCCCACCCGTTGGTCGAGCCGGGCTTGCGGCGCGCGGCGCTGCTCGGTTTTCGCCGCATCGTCGTCTTTCCCTATTTCCTCTTCACCGGCGTGCTGGTGAAGCGCATCTACGCTGCGGTCGATCGCGTCGCCGCCGATCATCCCGGGATCGAATTTATCAAAGCCTCCTATCTGCGCGACCATCCGCTGGTGCTCGATTGCTTCACCGAGCGCCTGACGGAGATGGCGGACCGCGAGCCGGCGATGAATTGCCGCCTGTGCAAGTACCGCACCCAGATCATCGGCTACGAGCGCGCGGCGGGAGCGCCGCAGGAGGGCCACCACCATCATGTCCGCGGCATCGGCGCCGATGCCGATCATCACCATGACCATGATCATCACGGCCATGCGCATCCTCACCCGCACCGCGATCATGGGAATGGCGCTTCCTAGCGCGCCGCTGCGCTTTACCTATCTGCGCGATCCCGCGGCGATCTATCGCCGCTCCTTCGCGTTGATCCGGCGCGAGGTCGATCTCTCGTGCCTGCCGCGCGATCTGCGCCCGGTGGCGTTGCGTCTCGTCCATGCCAGCGGCGAGGCTTCGATCCTCGACGATCTCGTTGCATCGAAAGGTGCGGCGAGGCTCGGGCGCAAGGCGCTGGACGCGGGCGCGCCGCTCTTTGTCGACGCCGCGATGGTGGCCGCCGGGATCACGCGCCGTCGTGCGGTCTGCACGCTCAACGACAAGCGCGTGCCGGGTCTGGCGAAACGCAAGAAAACGACGCGCTCGGCCGCTGCGGTCGAGCTCTGGCACCCGCGCCTCGCCGGCGCGGTGATCGCGATCGGCAACGCGCCGACCGCGCTCTTCCATCTCCTTGAGATGATCGCCGAGGGCGCCGGCAAGCCGGCCCTCATCCTCGGCTTTCCGGTGGGTTTCGTC
>JBJKPV010000374.1:0-5591 GCA_046706015.1 Allostellaceae bacterium
CCCCGGAACGACGCTCGAGACCTTGGCGAAATTGAAGCCCGCCTTCCGCAAGGACGGCACGATCACCGCGGGCAACGCGCCGGGCCTCAACAGCGGCGCCGCGGCGATGGTGGTCTCGAGCGCGGATTGGGCCGAGAAGAACGGGCTCACGCCGATGGCGCGGCTCGTCGCCTATGGCGTCGCCGCGGTCGAGCCCGGCATGTTCGGCATGGGACCGGTGCCGGCGGTGAAGCAGGCCTTGGCGCGCGCGGGCTGGAAGCATTCCGATATCGAGCGCATCGAGATCAACGAGGCCTTCGCCGCGATCGCGATCGCGGTCCGGCGCGAGCTCGGCCTGCCGGAAGAGATCGTCAATGTCGAGGGCGGGGCGGTGGCGCATGGCCATCCGATCGGCGCGACCGGCGCGGTGCTGACCACGCGGCTGTTGCATTCGATGCAGCGCGACGGCTTGAAGCGCGGCGTGGTCACCTTGTGCATCGGCGGCGGGCAGGGGATCGCGCTCGCGCTCGAGCGGATCTAAGAGCCTCGGCACTTCGCTTCGGGAACCTCGACGCCGCGGGGCGGTTGACCCTATGTCCCCGCCGCCTGCTAGTGGAGTGGGTTTGACATTCGCTACGCTGGCTGGCGCGAGCACCGAAAGCGAATGTCAAATCCAAAACTCCACTAGAATCCTTTATTTACGAGTGGTCCTTTCGATTCCAACATTCGCGAAAATGCCCGGCGCAGGCGGGATGCGAATGTTGGAATCGGACCACTAGGAGCGATGCAATGAACCAAGTGGGGATCTGGCTCGCCGCGCACGGCATTCACCTCGGCGTGGTGGCGGCGACGGCCGCGATCCTGGCGGCCGGCTTGTTCGTCGGCCTCGTGCTCAATCGCGCGCTGCGACGCTGGCTCGCCGGCGCCGAGGGCCGCCTTCATTTGCCCTATCAGACCGTGCTGCTGTTCTCGCGCGCGCTCACCGCCACGCTGTGGGTTTGCGTGGCGCTGATCCTGCTGAGTACCTGGGGCGTCGGGGTGACCGGGCTCTGGGCCTTTCTCGTCAGCGCTTTCACCGCGATCGGCGTCGGCTTCCTCGCGACCTGGACGATGGTGAGCAACGTGACCGCGAGCTTCTTCTTGACCTTGTGGCATCCGTTCCGGCTCGGCCAGAATGTCGAGCTCCTGCCCGAGGGCGTCAAAGGCCGGGTGATCGAGCGCAATTCGATGTACACGATCCTGCGCGAGGCCGATGGCAGCGCGCTGCACGTTCCCAACAATCTCTTCTTTCAGAAATTCTTTCGCGTCGCGCGCGGCGCGGAGCCGTCGCTGTTCGAGACGCTGGAGCGCAGCGGCGCGCATGCCCAGCCGGCCGACAGCGCCAATAACGCGTGAACCTGAGCGCGGCGCTTCAGGCGCCTTTGCGCGCCTCGAGCGCCATGGCGATGAGGGTGGCGCCGCCGAAGAGCAGGTCGATGCCGAGGAGGAGCCCCAAGGCCCAGGCGAAGGAGCCGG
This sequence comes from Allostellaceae bacterium, assembly GCA_046706015.1. GTDB lineage: Bacteria > Pseudomonadota > Alphaproteobacteria > ATCC43930 > CGMCC-115725 > CAIKMD01. Next base: position 1,495 of record JBJKPV010000374.1, read on the forward strand.
GGAATCCCGCGACGATGATCGCGGCGAGGATGAGATCGAGCGCGCCGTTGAAGGCGAGCCATTGCCAGCGCCCGGTCAGCTCGCGGCGATGGGCCAGCGCCAACACGATCATGAAGACGCCGTCGACGACGAAGAAGAAGATCAGCACATAGGTCAGGGTCACGAGGCCGCGCATCGGGTTCCACAGCAGCAGCGCCCCGGCCGCGAGCGCGAGCACGGCGGAGAGCAGCGCCCAGGCAAAGCCCGGCACGCCTCGCGCGCGCAAGGTGGTGATCAGCCCGACCACGCCGCCGATGATCAGGATCCAGCCGAACCAGATCGTCGCCGCGACGCCGGCCAACTCCGGCACCGCGATCGCCGCCGCGCCGAGCACCAGCAGGATCAACCCCTCGATCAAGAACCAGCGCCAATGCTCGTGCATGGCGCGGGCGATCACCGCGCGCAGCTCCTTGTCGCCGGCCGGATGCATCGACGTCATCGCCGCTCTCCCTCGTCTCCCTCGACGCGGGAGAGCCTAGCAAAGACCGTGCGCGGGCGCGACCCCGCACGCCTGCGCGCTACCACATGTGCTTGATCTTATAGAGGAGGCGCTGGCCGAGCCCGGCGGGCTGGGTCGCGATCAGCGCTACCGCCGGCACGGTTTGCAGGGGCTTGCCGTCGAGCGCGATCGCCAGATGGGCGACCACGTCGCCCTTGGCGATCGGGCCCTTCAACCCGTCGGCGACGTCGAGGCTCTTGGTCAAGGTCACGCCGCTGCCCGAGGGCAGGGTGACGACGATGGTCTTGGCGACGCCGACCGGCAACTTGGTCGGATTGCGCAGCGGATCGTCGATCGTGCCGACCGGCTCGCCGACCTTCGCGACCGTGCGATTGGCGAAGAAGCGATAGCCGTAATCGAGCAGCGCCTCGATGTCGTCGGTGCCCGCCTTCCAGCTCGGCGTCCCCATCACCACGGCAATGAGGCGGCGCCCGTCGCGCAAGGCCGTGGCGTCGATGCAATGCCCCGACGCATCGGTCAAGCCGGTCTTCAGCCCGTCGACCGTCTTGTCGCGGAAGATGACCGGGTTCCAGTTGCGCTGCTTGATCTTGTTGTAGGTGTAGTATTGCTGGATCGAGACCTTCAGGATCTCGGGATGCGTCTCGAGAATGGCGCGCGACAAGAGCGCCACGTCGAGCGCGCTGGTGTAGAGGTCGGGCGCGGGCAGGCCATTGACATTGGCGTAATGCGTGTCGTCCAGATGCAGCAGCTTCACCGCGTTGTTCATCATCGCCACGAAGCTCGGCTGCGTGCCGGCCACCGCCTCGGCCAGCGCCACCGCCGCGTCATTGCCGGAATCGATCATCAGCCCGGCGATGAGCTGCTCGGTCGTGACCGGCATTCCGGGCTCGACGAACATGCGCGAGCCGCCGCTCTTCCACGCCGCGGTGCTGATCGGCACGGTCTGATCCAGCTTCAGGGTGCCGGATTGGAGCGCCTGATAGGTGAGATAGAGGGTCATGAGCTTGGTCAGGCTCGCCGGCGCATGATGCTCGTGCGGTGCCTTGGCGACGATCACCGTGCCGGTGGCGTCATCCATCAGCACATAGCTGGTCGCATCGGCCAGCACCGGCGCTGGCGGCACGTCGGGCGGGAGCGTGACCTTGCCGCCGAGCACGACCGGCGTGGGACCGGACGCGGGGGCGGCTTCGGCCGCGGCGGCAGGCTGGGGCTTTTCTTCGGTCGTGCCGGCGAGCGCCGAGAGCGGCAGCGCGGCAAGGAGGAAAAGGCTCAAGAGAGCGAAAGAGAGGCGGGAAGCGAACATCATAATCGGCGGGAATCCCTGGCTGGGCCGAACCGTGGCCCGGTTTGGCGGTCGATGGTCAGAATGATCGGTGAAGATCGCAAAAATATGGTTAACGAAGTGTATCGCCCATCGTCGGGGCGCGAGGCAAGGGGTCGGCAGAATTTTCCGCTTTTCCGAGCGGGTGGCGGGCGCGCCGCGCGCGGTTTAGGCTTGGCCGGCGAGGCAAAGAACAGAACGCAGCGGGGCGGAAATGAGCGCGGAACCGAGACTGGCCCTTCATCACGCCGGAATCTGGGTTACGGATTTCGACGGCATGGTCCAATTCTATCGCGATCTTTTCGGCTTCCATGTCTCCGATCGCGGCCGCTATCCCGACGGCAACCGAGTCGTGTTCATGACCATCGACCCCAACGCGCACCATACTTTCGTCATCGGTGAGGGGCGGCCTCAGGGCTCGCCCTCGACCGTCAACCAGCTCTCCTTCCGCACCGAGGGGCTCGCCTCGGTGCGGACATTCTGGGAGCGGGTGGTGGCAGCCAAGGTGGCGCGCTGGGTCACGGTCACCCATGGCAATGCGTGGAGCGTCTATTTTTGGGACGCGGAGGACAACCGCATCGAGATCTTCGCCGACACGCCCTGGCATGTGCCGCAGCCCTGCCGCGCGACGATCGATTTCGCCAAGCAAAGCGACGCCGAAATCTTCGAATTCACCCAGGCGCTGGTCGCGGAAAAGCAAGGCTTCATGCCGTTCGGCGCGTGGCGGCGCGAGACGGCCAAGGCGATGGAGCTCGAGGATTGGCCGCTGATCGAAGATTGAGTGAGCAAACGACGATGACCATGATGGTGCCCGGCAAGCGATCGGCGCGAGGCTTTGTCGTTCTCTTCGCGCTGGCGACGTTCCGTATCGCGCCCGTTTTCGCCGCCGATCAGGCGCCGCCGATGCCGGATATCAGCAAGCTGCATGGCAAGGCGCTGGTCGAGAACACCTGCGGCGATTGCCACGGCGTCGACGGCATCAGCGTGGTGCCGGACATGCCGAAGCTGGCGGGACAGAAGGAATCCTATCTGCGGACCCAGATGCTCGCCTTCAAGAACGGGACGCGGCACGCCGACGCCATGGACGATCCGCGCTTCACCGCGGTGAGCGCAGCGCAGCTCGACGAGCTCGCGCGCTATTACAGCCGGTTGCCGATTGTCCCCGACAAGATCGAGGACAAGGATAAGGGAGAGCTTGGGCTGGGCGCCTTTGTCTATCAGAATGGCAGGCCGCGCGTGCCGCCTTGTGCCTCCTGCCATGGGCCGGAAGGCAAGGGCGCGCCCGGCGCGGCCGGCGGCATGATGGGCGGCGGCATGATGATGCGGATGCGCGTCGATCCCGCCGAGGTGCCCAATCTCGCCGGCCAGCACGCGGAATACACGTTCAACCAGATGAACGCCTTTGCCAGCGGTGCGCGGCCGAGCCCGGTGATGGGACCGCTGGCTGTTGGTCTCAGCGCGCGCGACCGCAAGGCCGTCGCGCTCTATCTCGCCGGGTTGAAATAACGGGGCGCGGCGCAGCTTCGGCTAATTGTTGGCCTGAAACAAATTGATTGCCTCGGCCCGGCAACGATACGAAGATCGCTGGCTCCGTTGGAGAACGCCGTCGCCCTAGGGGGGGCATCGCGCCGCGTGGCTGCGCGATCCGGCGGCAGGGGGGTCTTAATGTTGTTGTCAGCACGCTGTGCGCGCGCGCTCTTTGCATTCCTGGCGATGATCGCCATCGTCCTCGCCGCGGACCGCGCGGCGGCATTCGGATTTCAGAACAACGCGTCCTCCACCCAATCGATCTGGGTGATCGGCGAGACGTTCCACACCACGGCGCAGGCGATCTATCGCGGCCGCGTCTTTTGCGACGGGCGCGCTTTCGACGATCCGCGCAGAGGCGGCGAATGCTGGGAATGTCCGGCGCATTTCAAACGCACGATCTTTCCCGTCACCGACGCGAAGGCGTGCCAGCGCGCGGGCCACGTGATCGACGGCTGGGCGCGGGCGAAATATGTCGGCAAGGCCCGCAAAGGCTGTCCCAAGGGCAGTTTCCGGAACCTGGCTTTCGACCAATGCTGGGCCTGCCCGCCCGGCTTCGTCCGCAGTCTCATTCCCGGCGTCGATCTGCGGAAAGCGCGCAGCGCCTGCGACGACGCGGCGCAATATCACCAGATCGTGGCCCGCGGCCGATCGGTCGGCGCCGATCCCACGGGCTTGGCCTTCAACCCGACGCGCCGTCCCGATGCGCTATTGCGTTTCAGCGCCTATACGACGAGCCAATGCGGCTTC
>JBJKPV010000375.1:0-4365 GCA_046706015.1 Allostellaceae bacterium
GCTCGAGACCGGTCTCGCGCAGCACCGTGATCTGGTGATGGGCGAAAAACGCGACCTCGCGCTGGTTGACGTCGTGGGCGTAGGGCGAGACCAGGACGATGCGCCTTGCGCCGAGCGCGCGAAACGCCGCGACGAGCGCTTCGGAGGTGGCGGTCGCCGGTTACTAGGTGACCGCCTCGATGCGCCGTTTGAGGTTGCCCTCCATCGACGGATCGAAGGTCGAAACCGCCGTGCAGTGGAAGGCGATCAGATCGGCGCCCGCATCGGCCAGCAGCGCCGCGCCCTCTTCCACCTTCTCGGTCATCGCGAGCAGCGCCTCGCGCCCGCCGCCCGCGAGCTTCAGCCGCGTCGTATGAAGCGATACGCCGTCGGGCAGCATGGCGGGAATTTCGGGCTCGGCCACGCGGTTGGAGGACGGCAGCAACATCCCGATCCGCAGCCGCCACCCGAACCGGATCGGGCCGGCCGAAACGTCACTCATTGCTGATCCGACCATCGCGTCGTCCCCCCCTCTTGCCGCCGCCAGAATTACCGGCACCCATCATACCGCCCCTTCCGGACGAGGGCACGGTCGGCGCAAATCCGCCTGTCGGGAGCATGGCATCGGTTCGCGCCGCGTCTCGAGAAGGCGCGCGAGATCATGATTCACGCGTCAAATGGAAAGGTCGGTTTCCATTTGGCGCGATCCTGCTCTAGGGCCGCGATCTCAGGCCGCTTCTTCTTTCGTCTCGGCGACCGGCAGCCAGAAGATTGCGCGCGTTCCCCTGCCGATCTCGCTCAACACCTCGATGCCGCCGCCATGATGATCGAGGATCTGCTTCACCAGCGGCAGGCCGAGCCCGACGCCGAACGCCTTGGTGCTGAAGAGCGGCTCGAAGATGCGCGGCAGCACCTCGGGCGCGATGCCCCGGCCATTGTCGCCGATCTCGACTTCGAGCCGTCCTTGCGCCAAGCGGCTGCGCACGAGAATGCGATGATGGCGGCCGTCGCGGCCCTCGCCGCGCATGGCCTCGATCGCCTGGGCGGCGTTTTCGACCAGCTTGGCGATGGCGCGGGCGAGGCGCTCGGGGTCGCAGGCGATTGCCTGCGTCTGAGCGCCGAGATCCTTGATCACCGCGATGCCGTCCGGGATGGCGAGACTGTCGAGCACCGCTTCCAGGAATCGATCGGCGGCGACCAGCTGCCGCTTGAGCTCGCCGAGCTGCGAATACTCGACCAGCTGCGCGATGATGTTCTCGCAGCGCCACAGGCTGCGATCGATGCGCTCGAGCGGCCGCTCAATGGGTAGCGCCGCGCGTTTCGCGTTCTCGCCGATCGTGTAGATCGAGTTGCGGATCGCGCTCAGGGGATTGCGCAGCTCATGCGCGACCGTGGCGGTGAGCTGATCGAGCGTGGTGCGGCGTTCCTGCGCGATGAGCTGTTCCTGGAGCGCGCGCACCTCTTGCGTGCGTTCGCCGACGCGGCGCTCCAATTCGATTTCGGCCTGCATCTCGGCGGTGACGTTGCGCGCCGTGCCGCGATAGCCGCGAAAGCGACCGTCGGCGTCGAAGAACGGCTTGCCGCTCGAGCTCGTATAGCGGATCGAGCCGTCGGGCGCCTCGCGCTTGGTGACGAGATTGCGAAACGGGCGGCGCGCGGCGAGATCCGCCTCATGCGCGCACCACTCCTCTTCGCTCAGCATCGCGGTGCCGACCTCGCGCCGCGTGCGGCCGAGATGGCGCCGCGCCGTCTCGCGCGAGCGGCCGAAGGCTTCGGCCGAGAAATAGGAAAAGCGCAGTTGCTCGTCCTGCTCCCAAAACCAGTCCGACGCGGTCTCGGCGAAATCGCGAAAGCGCGCTTCGCTCATCCGCGCCTGGTTCTGCGCCTCCTCGGCAAGGATGCGCGCCGCGGTGAGCTCCTCGGTGCGCGCGGCGATGCGCTCTTCGAGCTCGGCGTTCAATCGCTTCAGCGCCGCCTCGGTCTCGCGCTCACGCGCGAGCATGCGGTCGGCGCTCTGGCGCAACAGCCCGACCATCGCCGCCATAAGGGGCGCGACGATCGCGATGACGCCCAAGCGGGTCGCGTTCGGCCCGGTGAAGACGAAGAGATGATGCGGCGCGGAGAAGAACATCGCCGCATAGAGCATGTGGAAGACCGCGCCCGCGAGCCCGATCGCGAGCCCGCCGCGATAGGCGCAATAGACCACGGCGAGCAGCAGCACGGCGGGCTGGTTCGGGATATCGATGCCGCCCGCGCCGATGACCCAGAGCACCGCGGCGGCGGCCGGGACGATGGCGAGGCTGCGTAACGTCGCGATGGCGCGGGAACGCATTCTTCTTCTTGGTCTCACAACAGGCGCCCCGCGACGGCCGCGGCGCTGCCCAAACACTGGGCAGAAACCGCTAAAATTCTCTCAAGCTCCGCATCGACGCGTCAAAAATATGTCCGCATTACAAGCCGCGACCGCGGCATTCGGTGAGCATTGTGCACTGCGCCACACGCTGGTGCGTGCAACCGGAAAAAACGCGTAGAACGGGCAATACGCTTCGTTAACACAACTGTGACAACGTAACGCGGTTGCGTCCGGCGTCCGGGTGCGAGGCGCTTGTGGCTATCGCCGCATTTCCGAAGCGCCCGTGCGCGCCTGAGCTTTTTCGGACACGCCTGGTGGAGGATCATGTCGTGACCAGCGCCCTTTCCGAGGCCTCGCCATCGCCCGCGCCGCGGCGCGAAAAGCGCCTCGTGCTGCGCGTGCTCGAAGCCTGGCGCCAGGCGCGCATCGACGACCTTGCGCCGAAGGCCGGCTCGCTCGGCCCGGCCGATATGGGCGACGACATGCCTCATGTCTTCACCATCGAGCTCTCCGACACCGCGCCGCCGCGTTTCGGCTTCATCGGCGACGCGGTGCGCCCGCGCCGCTTCGCGGCGGACGACAAGCCGCTGGTCGAAGACTGCCCGCATGACTGCGTTCTCGGCCATGTCTCGCGCTACTGGAAGGAGATCATCGAGCGCGGCGTGCCGGTGACGCGCGGCGGCAACGGCATCAATGACGGCAAGCCCGTGCTCTATCGCGGCCTGATGGCGCCGCTCGTCGACGAGGACGGCGTCATCTGCACCATCATCGGCGCGGCGAATTGGCGGTCGGTCGATGCGTGACATGGCCGTCCCCTACGACCGCGCCACCCCGGCGCCGTCCTCCACCAAGGTCTACGAGGTGCAGCGCCACAGCGAAGGCCGCTGGCTCGTCGACACGGTTTCCGACGACCGGGAAGTCGCGATCGCCTTGGCGAAATCGCTGATGGGCGGACGCCGAGCGCCGAGCGGCGTGCGCGTCATGGCGGTCATGATGACCGACAACGGCAAGTTCAGCGAGGTCTCGGTCTATCGCTCGACCATGCTCGATAAGGAAGGCGAGGCAGCGCCCGCGCCCAAGCCGAAGCTCGAGGCGAAACCCAAGCCCGCGCAAGAGCAGCGCGAGTTCAAGCACGCCGAGCGGCCGAAGGAGGCCGCCAAGAAAAAATCCTTCGGCATCGTCCAGACCTTGCAATTCGCCTTCGGCCTCGGCGTCGTCCTCGCCGCCCTCGAAGCCTTGAACCTGATGATGCGCTGACGGCGCAGGCTACGCCGCGCCCGCTTATTTCTTGGTGGGGTAGTCGGCTTTGGGGCGGGTCAGCTTTTCCGGGTGAACGATGGTCTTGTTCACCGCCTGGCGTGCGGCCGCAAGATTGGCGAAATCCGTGTCGACGCCTTCGCGGCGCAAGAGATAGACAGCCGAGACCGGCTTCGCGCTTTTCTGATCGGCGACGGTGCGCTTGACGATCTGCCAATCGACGCGCCGTGTCGCGCCGTCATCGCCGGGATCGGCGACATCCTCGAAGCCGCGATCGACGATCGATTCAAAAGAATAGAGCTTGGGTTGCTCCTTCGGGCGGCGGTCGTCGCGCCCTTGCCCGAAGCCGCCCTTCTTGCCGAAGCGCTTCTTGCCGTCGCGCGGCCCCCGCTCGCGATCGCCCCGCTCACCCCGATCCCTTCGGTCATGATCATGGCGCGGGCGATCATCGCGTGACGCGCCTTCGCGTGGCGCGCGATCATTGCCAACTTCGCGCGGCGCGCCGTCATTCGGCCGCGGGCCGGCGCCGTTGCGGCGATCGCGGCGGCGGCGATGACGCGGAGACCGCGCGTGCGGCGGGCGCTCGCCCGTGCCGCCTTCCGATGCCGGCGCCGTGCCGTTCGCGGTGTCCGAGACACCATTCTCGCCGCCGCCCGTCCCCGTCTCGCCCGACGCTTGGAGCGGCGCCGCGCCCTCCGGCCGCTTGCCGCGGCGGCGGCGACGCCGGCGGCGCTTGTGCTCGCCCGGTTGCGCCGGTGATCCCGGCCGCGATGGCG
>JBJKPV010000376.1:0-3331 GCA_046706015.1 Allostellaceae bacterium
GCCCTTGACCGTCCGCGCCATGTCGGTGACTTCTTCCGGGCGCTCGTCGATCAGCAGGACCAGCAGATAGACCTCGGGATGATTGGCCGAGATCGCATGCGCGATGTTCTGCATCATCACGGTCTTACCGGTGCGCGGCGGCGACACGATCAGCGCGCGCTGGCCTTTGCCGAGCGGCGTTACCAAATCGATGACCCGCGTCGTCAGATCCTTCTTGGTCGGATCACCCAGCTCCAGGGCGAGCTTCTTTTCGGGATAGAGCGGTGTCAGGTTGTCGAAATTGATGCGGTGGCGCAGCTTGTCCGGGTCGTCAAAGTTAATTTTGTTAACTTTCAGCAGCGCGAAATAGCGCTCGCCATCCTTCGGCGACCGGATCTCGCCCTCGACCGTGTCACCGGTCCGTAAGCCAAAACGGCGCACTTGCGACGGGCTGACATAGATATCGTCCGGACCCGGCAGGTAATTGGCTTCCGGGCTGCGCAAGAAGCCGAAGCCGTCTTGCAGCACTTCGAGCACACCGTCGCCATAGATCGCCTGGTCCTTGTCGGCGAGATTCTTGAGGATCGCGAACATCATGTCCTGCTTGCGCAGCGAGGACGCGTTCTCGATCTGCAATTCCTCCGCAAAGGCGAGCAGCTCGGGAGGGGTTTTGCGCTTCAATTCCTGTAGGTTCATCGAAATAACAGCCTTGGGAGGAGGAGATGGGATTAGGAGGGAGGAGGGAAATGCGCTCGGCTTGATATGCCGAGACTCTGCCAGATGCGGCGAGCACCCCAATCGGGCGACCGAACGTTCGGTTTATCGGATGATGACCAAGAAGATTGGAAGCGCCCCGCCGGGCGTCAACATGCTTACTGCAAAATTCGCGTCCAAGTCAAATGCCAAACCGCCACGGCCGGGCCCGCTCTACTCATTCGCGAAGACGTAACGCAACCCACGCCCGAGCAGGAAGATCGCGATCCCGCCCAGGATCACGGCACCGAGCACGAAATGGCTATCGGCCCAGAAGCCGAAGACGACGCCGATGAACTCACCCAGCCACAACACGCCCGCGAAGACGATCGCCGCCCAATGCAGCATACGGCCGAGCCGGATCGCGATCGTCGTCTCGATCTCGGCGATCTTCTGCTTGGGCCACAACCATCTCATTGCCGAACTCCCTCTCGGTTCTCATATCCCGCGCCGCTCGTCGCGCGCAATCTAAAACGGTTTCACCACCACGAGCACGACGATCAGGATCAAGAGCAAGGTCGGCACTTCATTGACCATGCGATAAAACCGCGCGGGCCGGCGATTGCGGTCGGCGGCGAATTCCTTGCGCCAATGCGCGAGGAGAAAATGAACCACCGTCATCGCCGCGACCAAAACCAGCTTGGCGTAAATCCACCCGGTGCGCCAATCGACCACGCCCGGCATCGACGCCAGCCAAATGCCGAAGAGGTAGGTCGCGCCCATTGCCGGATGCATGATGATCTTGAGCAGGCGCCGTTCCATCACCTTGAAGGTCTCGGCCATGGGCGAGCCGGCTGGCGCATCGGCGTGGTAGACGAAAAGCCGCGGCAGGTAGAACAGCCCGGCCATCCAGGCGATGACGCTGATGACGTGAAGCGCCTTGATCCACAGATAGAGCGCGGCGGAATCCATCAGACGCTCCGCCGCGGGCAGAGCCGCAAGACCGGATCGCAGACCGCCCGCTCGCGCGTCTCGTGCCAGAAACCGCCTGGCTCCTCGTCCACCGCTCTAACCATTTGCGCCAACCCGGCGATGAAGCTCTCCGCCGCATCGACTGTCGGCACGCGGACATAGCGCGGCACTCCGCTCTGGTCGGCGAGATGACGATATTCGATATCGAGCTCGACCAAAGTCTCGGAATGCTCCGAGACGAACGCGATCGGCGCGATGATAAGACCCTTGCCGTCGACCCCCGCGCGCCGGATCTCCGCATCGGTCGCCGGACCGATCCATTTGAGCGGCCCGACGCGGCTCTGATAACAGACCACGGTCTCGATATCGTCGCGACCGAGCTGACGGCGCAACGCCGCCGCCGTCTCCTCGACCTGCGCGCGATAAGGATCGCCGCGCTCGATGACGCGCTCGGGCAAGCCATGCGCCGAGAGCAAAAGGCGCGGCGCGCCAAGCGTTGCCGGCCATTCGCCGAGGGCGCTCTCGATTTGTCCTGCGGCGGCCGCGATGAAGCCCGCCATCGCCGGATAACAGCAGATCGCCCGGGTCGCGGCCGTGAGCCCGGCCGCGGACGCGGCCTGTCGCCAATCCGCGACTGATGACGCCGTCGTGGTGCTCGAGAATTGCGGATAGAGCGGCAGCAGGATGATCTTCTCAGCGCCCCAACGCTTCACCGCTTCGGCGGCTTCGCGCGCGCGCGGCCGCCAATAGCGCATCGCGATGACGACGCGAAACTCGGGTCCGAGTAGGGTTTCGAGCGCCGCGGCCTGCGCCTTGGTGTTCTCGAGCAGCGGCGATGCATTGCCGATCTTCGCATAGATCGCGCGCGCGACCGGCCCACGGCGATGCGCGATCAAGCGCGCAATCAGCCAGCGCAATGGTTTCGGCAGGCCGATGATCGCCGGATCGAAGAAGAGATTGAAAAGAAACGGCTCGACCGCGTCCGCCGAATCCGGCCCGCCGAGATTCATGACGACCACGGCGGTCTTGCTCATGCCCGCCGCACCAACTCGACAAGACGGGCGACATGCTCGGGCGGCGTTTCCGGCAGCACGCCGTGACCGAGATTGAAGATGAACGGCCCGTCTCCGAGCGCCGAAAGGATTCGCGCCACCGCTTCATCGAGCGCCGCGCCACCAGCCACGAGAATTTTCGGATCGAGATTGCCCTGGATCGGCCCGATCGATTGCAACTCGCGTGCGGCGTGGTCGCAGGGCACGCTCGCATCGATGCTGAGGGCGTCGATACCGGTCGTCGCGAAATAGCCGCGATAGAGCGCGTCGACCCCGCGCGGAAAGCCGATGATCGGCGTCTTTGGATGGCGCTCATGGACGAGCGCGACGATGCGCTTGGTTGGCGTAATGACGAGGCGGTCGAAATCTTCCGCCTCGACGCTTCCCGCCCAGGTATCGAAAAGTTGTATGGCGTCCGCGCCCGCCTCGATCTGCGCAATGAGATGGGAGGCCGTCGCGTCGACCAACCGATCGATGAGGATCGAAAAGCCGCTCGGGTCCTGGCTCGCCCAGGCCTTGATGACCGCGAAATCGCGGCTGGCGCCGCCTTCGACCATGTAGGTGGCGACGGTCCAGGGCGCCCCGGCAAAACCGATCAACGCGACCGATGGCGGAAGCCGGTCGCGCACGAGCCG
>JBJKPV010000377.1:0-5976 GCA_046706015.1 Allostellaceae bacterium
CTCGATCAGGTGCTGTCGATGGGGCCGGAGTCGCGCGCCGGATTGCGCTTCCACCGCGGCATCAACGAGAATCTTGGCCGCGAGATGCTGGAGCTGCCCACGCTCGGCGTCGATGGCGGCTACACCCAGGCCGATGTCGACGCGCTCGCCTCGATCCTCACCGGCTGGTCGATCGCGCGGCTGAATGCGCCCGATGCCGGCGCGTTTCATTTCTATCCGCAGCTGCACGAGCCCGGCGACAAGGTTCTGCTCGGCAAGACTTACCAGGAGGACGGCCACGAGGAGGGCGTCGCGGCGCTGCGCGATCTCGCCGCCCATCCCGCGACGGCGACGCATATCGCGACCAAGCTCGCGCGCCACTTCATCGCCGACAACCCGCCGCCAGATGCGGTGCGCCGCATCGCAGCGGTGTTCCGCGATACGGGCGGCGATCTGCGGCGCGTGACCGAAGCGGTGGTGCGCGAAGACGCGGCGTGGCGCACGACCCTTGCCAAAGTGCGCACGCCCGACGATCTCGTCGTCTCCGCGTGCCGCGTCACCGGCTTCACGCCGCCGGCGCCGATGCTCGTCTACAGCCTTCACGTGCTCGACCAGCGGCCTTTCTTCGCGCCTTCGCCCGCGGGCTGGCCGGACGAGGCCAAGGATTGGGTCGGGCCGGAATCGACGCTTCATCGCATCGATTGGTGTCAGACTTTCGCTGGGCGCATTCCCGATCCGCCCGATCCGTTTGCGCTCGCCGATGCCGTTTTCGGCGCGGCGCTGCCCGACGAGACCGCTAGCGCTATCCGCCGCGCCGCCTCGCGTCGCGAGGGTATCGCGCTGCTGATCGCCGCGCCCGAATTTCAGAGGCGGTAAGCCATGACGACACGCCGTGACTTTCTCGCGCTTTCGGCCGGGCTCTTTGCCGTGGCGGGTCTGCCCGGCGTGGTCTTCGCCGCCACGCCGGGCGAGCAGCGCTTCGTGCTCGTGTTGCTGCGCGGCGCGCTCGACGGCCTTGCCGCCGTTCCACCCTTGGGCGATGCGCATTATGCCGAAAAGCGCGGCGCGATCGCGCTCCAACCGAGCGTCTGTATCGCGCTCGATCACGGTTTCGCGCTCAATCCGGGGCTCACGGCGCTTGAACCCTATTACCGCAAAGGCGAGCTCCTGATCGTGCCGGCATCGGGCAACGGCTATCGCACGCGCTCGCATTTCGATGCGCAGGATCTGATGGAATGCGGTCTCTCGAAGAAGACGCGTGAGATCGATGGCTGGCTCAACCGCGCGCTCGCCTTGGTGCAGCACGGCGAAAAGCGCATGGGGCTCGCGGTCGGTGGCGCGGTGCCGCTGGTGCTGCGCGGCTCCGTTCCCGTGGCGAGCTGGGAGCCGGACAATTTCCGTCCCGCCGATTCCGATTTTCTGGCGGCGCTGCAGCTCCTCTATGCGCGCGATCCTCTTTTCGGTCCGGCACTGTCGTTAGGGCTGAAGACGCAGAGCATGTCCGACGCCGTGCTCGGCAATGAGATGGGAAAGCCCGGCGGCTTCGGGCCCAAGGCCTTCGCGCCGCTCGCCCGGGCCGCGGGCAAGCTGCTCGCCGCCGCTGACGGGCCGCGCATTGCCGCACTCGACATGTATGGCTGGGACACGCATGTGGCGCAGGGCACCGAAACGGGACGGCTTTATCAGAACCTCGCCGGTCTCGCCGCGGGCCTCGATGCCATGGCGCAGGCGCTCGGGCCGCATTGGGCGAGGACGGTGGTTGTTGCCGTCACCGAATTCGGCCGCACTGTGGCGATCAACGGCACCAACGGCACCGATCACGGCACCGCATCGGTGACGCTGGTGATGGGCGGCGCGGTCAGGGGAGGGCGCATCCATGGCGACTGGCCTGGCCTCGAGCGTCTGCAGGATGATCGCGATCTGCGCGTCGCCACCGATTCGCGCAGCGTGATCAAGGGCGTTCTGCGCGACCAGCTCGGCATCGATCGCGCGAGCCTTGCGGCCAAGGTCTTCCCCGATGTGTCCGGCCTCGAGCCGGCCGAGGGCTTGATCCGCGCCTGAGTGGCGCGGTTCGCTAGTTCTCGAGCCAGGCGATACGCAAGACGTTGGTGGCACCCGGCGTGCCGAAGGGCACGCCCGCGGTGATGACGACGCGCTGGCCCTTCTCGGCGAAGCCCTCGCGCCGTGCCGCACGCGTCGCGTGCTGCACCATCTCGTTAAAGTTGCGCACGTCGTGGGTATGGACGCAGTGCAGCCCCCAGGTCACGGCCAGCCGGCGCGCGGTGCGCAACTTGGCGGTCAGCGCCAGGATCGGCACATCGGGCCGCTCGCGCGCCATGCGCAGGGCGGTCGCGCCCGAGGTTGTGTAGGTGAGGATCGCGGCGGCCGCGATGGTATGTGCGATCTGACTGGCGGCGGCGCTGATCGCATCGGGCGCGCTGTCCTCGGCGATCGCCCTCGCGGACGTATGCAAGCCGGGGAAATAGATCGGATCCGCCTGCACGCGGCGGATGATCCGGTCCATCATCGCCACCGCCTCGACCGGATAACCGCCGGCGGCGGTCTCTGCGGAGAGCATCACGGCATCCGCGCCCTCGTAAACGGCGGTCGCGACATCCGACGCCTCGGCGCGGGTCGGCACCGGATTGCGCACCATCGATTCAAGCATCTGCGTCGCGACCACCACCGGCTTACCAGCGATGCGACAGACATGGATGATCTCGCGCTGCACCGGCGGCACGTCCTCGGGCGGCATCTCGACACCGAGGTCGCCGCGCGCGACCATCACCGCCTCGCTCAGTTCGACGATCTCGTTGAGCTTGCCGATCGCCGCCGGTTTCTCGAGCTTCACCAGCACGCCGGCGCGGCCGGCGATGAGCTTGCGCGCCTCGGCCACGTCCTCGGGCCGCTGCACGAAGGAAAGCGCAATCCAATCGACGCCCATATCGAGCGCGAAGGCGAGATCGGAACGGTCCTTGGCGGTCAAGGGCGAAAGCGGCAACACGACATTGGGCACGTTGACGCCCTTGCGGTCGGAGAGTTCGCCGCCGGTGATGACTGTCGTGACCGCGAAATCGGCGCCGCATTCTTCGACCTTTAGCCGAATGTTGCCGTCGTCGAGGAGAAGATCGGTGCCCGGTTCGAGCGCGGCGAAGACCTCCGCATGCGGCAGCGAGGCTCGCGCGGCATCGCCGGGCGCCGGATCGAGATCGAGGCGGAAGCGCGAACCGGCAACGAGCTTCACCTTCTTCTCGGCAAAAGTGCCGACGCGCAGCTTCGGGCCCTGGAGATCGGCCATCACGCCGATGGGCCGGCCGACGCTTTTCTCGAGCGCGCGGATCATGTCGCACACAGCGCGGTGGTCTTCCTGCGCGCCATGGCTGAAATTGAGCCGGAAGACGTCGACCCCGGCACGGAATAGCGCTTCGAGCTTGTCCTGGGTGTTGCTGGCGGGGCCGATCGTCGCCACGATCTTCGCGCTGCGTTGACGTCGCATTTCTTCCTCTCAACTCGTGCCGCGGACGAGTATCGCACGAAAATCATTCACATTGGTGAAGGTCGGCCCGGTGACGAGCAGGTCGCCAAGCGCATGGAACGCGCCCCAGGCGTCGTTGGCCGCCAGGAACGCGGTGGGATCGAGGCCTTGCGCCGCGGCGCGCGCCAAGGTGTCGGGTCCGATCAGCGCCCCGGCATTGTCCTCCGTGCCGTCGATCCCATCCGTGTCGGCGGCCAGCGCGTGAATGCCCGGTGCGCCGTCGAGCGCAAGCGCCAGGGCGAGGAGGAACTCGGTGTTGCGCCCGCCGCGGCCCTTGCCTTTGACCGTGACTGTGGTCTCGCCGCCCGAGAGTAGTACCGCAGGCAGATGCGGCGCCGTGATGCCGGAAGGCGCGATTCCCTGCGCGACCTGTCGCGCCAAGGCCGCTTGGACCAGCGCCACTTCACGCGCTTCCCCCTCGATCGCATCGCCGAGAATGAGCGGAGTCACGCCGGTTTTACGTGAAGCGGCCGCGGCGGCTTCGAGCGCAGCGCGCGGCGTCGCGATGAGCGTATAGCGCGCTTCGGCAAGGCGCGGATCGCCCGGCTTCGGCGTCTCGTCGCCCGCGGCGTCGAGGCGTGCAGCGATGGCGGCCGGCGGCGCGATCGCGTATTTTGCCAGGATCGCGCGCGCCTCGGCAAAGGTCGACGGATCGGCGACGGTCGGGCCGGAGCCGATGATCGCAGGATCGTCGCCCGGCACGTCCGAAATCGCGAGCGTGACGACGGGCGCCGGGTAAGCGGCGACGGCGAGCCGGCCGCCCTTCACCATCGAGAGATGCTTTCGGACCGTGTTGATCTCGGCGATGGTCGCGCCCGAGCGCAACAGCGCGCTGGTAAGCGCTTGCTTGTCGGCGAGCGCGATGCCGGGGGCGGGGAGCGAGAGCAGCGCCGATGCGCCGCCCGAGATGAGGCAGATCACGAGATCGTCCGCGCCGAGCCCCGCGACGAGATCGAGAACGCGCCGCGCCGCGCCTTCGCCGGCTGCATCGGGCACGGGATGTGCCGCTTCGACCACCTCGATGCGGCGGCAGGGCACACGATGGCCATAACGGGTGACAACGAGACCCGTGAGCGACGCGGGCCAGTGATCCTCGACCGCCTTGGCCATTTTGGCCGCGGCCTTGCCCGCGCCGATCACGACGCAGCGCCCGGGCGGCGCGGGCGGCAGATGCGGCGGCACGATCTTCGCCGGATCGGCGGCGTCGAGCGCTGCCCGCAGCAGGCGGCGGAGAAATTCGTGCGGCGGTTCGGAAAAGCCCACGATGCCTCATCGCTTTGTTGATGAGGTAGAAGATAGGCTGGCATAGCGCCCGATCACAGCCTATCCATCCCGCATGACAAGCGTTTCATTGATCGCCGAGACGGAGCCGCCGCCGGTCGAGCGCTGCCATGAGCACGGTGCCGCGCCTGTTCTTCTGACCTGCGACCACGCGAGCCGCGCGGTGCCGCGCGCGCTCGACAATCTCGGCCTCGACCCGGCAGCGCTCGCCCGCCATATCGGCTGGGATATCGGTGCGGCTGCGGTGACGCGGCTTTTGGCGCCGCTTCTCGATGCGCCGGCGCTGCTGGGCGGCTATTCGCGCCTCGTCATCGACTGCAACCGCGATCCTGCCGATCCGAGTTCGATCCCGGCGATCAGCGACGGAACGCCCATCCCGGGCAATGCGGCGCTGACGCCGCAGGGGCGCTTGGCGCGGCGTACCGCGATCTTCGATCCCTATCACGCCGCGATCGATCTGCGGATCGATGCGTGGCGCCGTCGCGGCATTGCGCCGGTGCTCCTCTCGATCCACAGCTTCACGCCCGCGATGGCGGGAAAGCAGCGTCCCTGGCATGTCGGCGTGCTGTGGGACCAGGATGGGCGCATCGCTTTGCCGCTGCTCGAAGGGCTGCGCGCCGAACCCGGCCTCGTCGTCGGCGACAATGAGCCCTATTCGGCGCGCGAGCCGGTCGGCTACACGCAGCGTCACCATGCTTTCGGGATGGGCCTGCCGCATGTCGCGATCGAGCTGCGCCAGGATCTGGTCGGCGACGAGAGTGGCGCCGCGGCTTGGGCCGAGCGCCTAGCGCGGCTGCTGCGTCCGATTCTCGCGGCGCCCGGCCTCTATGTGGCAATTTCGCCGCCGCCGCCCCATTCTAAAGCCATGCCCCAAGCCTAGGGAGAACGACACATGACCGAGACGATCGACGACAAGACCCGCACCGAGCTCGAAGCGGCGGCCTTTCGCCGCTTGGTCGCGCATCTGCGCGAGCGTACCGATGTTCAGAATCTCGACTTGATGAATCTTGCCGGCTTCTGCCGCAATTGCCTGTCGCGCTGGTATCGCGAGGCCGCCGAGGAGCGCGGCATGAAGCTGCCGGATCCGGCGGCGCGCGAGATCGTCTACGGCATGCCCTACGAGGAATGGAAGAAGAAATACCAGAAAGAGCCGACCAAGCCGGTGGACGCGGCAGCGCACA
>JBJKPV010000378.1:0-5590 GCA_046706015.1 Allostellaceae bacterium
CCTTACGGCTTCACCATGCTGCGGCACCGGCCCTCGGCCAATTCCGCCGCCTATCGCCTGCTCGGCGGCGCGCCCGAGACCGAGATCGCCTTCCGCCTGCCGGGGGTCCGGGTCGAGCACATCACGGCGGGCAAGCACGTCGTCGTCAACCTGACCGCAGTGACTCCGCTCGGTCCCGACGAGACCCAGATCAACCATGCCATCTATTGGAACGCGCCGTTGCTCTCGGCGCTGAAGCCCGTCCTGCGGCCCTATGTGCGCGCCTTCCTCAATCAGGACCGCGACATCATGGTGCGTCAGCGCGAAGGACTCAAATACGATCCGCCGCTCGCGCTCATCGACGACGCCGATACGCAGGCGCGCTGGTATTACCGCCTGAAAGCCGAATATGCGCGCGCGACGGGCGAGGGGCGCGAGTTCGTCAACCCGGTGAAGGAGCGCGTCCTGCGCTGGCGCAGCTGAGACGCGGCCCTTGCGCAATCCGGTTGCGCGACCCAGATTCCGCGAGCTTTGGATGATCTTTCGCTCTTCAAGGAGGCGCGGATGAGTCCCTCGGGGACAACCATGACCGGCAGCGCGCCCGACGCCGTCGAGGCGGTGCTGGCAGCGCTTTCGTTCGACCGCGACGGTCTCGTCGCCGCGGTGGCGCAGCAGCACGATACGGGCGAGGTGCTCATGCTTGCCTGGATGAATCGCGACGCTGTCAGGGAAACCTTGGAGACAGGGCGCGTCTGTTATTGGTCGCGCTCGCGGCAGAGCCTCTGGCGCAAGGGTGAAACCTCGGGCCATGTGCAGCGCCTCGTTGAGCTACGCGTCGATTGCGACGGCGACGCCATGCTGCTGCGCGTCGAGCAGACCGGCCCCGCTTGCCATACCGGCGAACGCAGCTGTTTCTTCCGCGCTGCCCGCGGCACAGATCTGGTTCACCTGCCGTCTTGAGCGGCCGCGCCGCCCCATCATTCTGGACCGGATTCGCGGCGCATGCGATATTGGCCGCGGCCGGGGTGGCGTAGGGTGCGGGGAGCAGCAATCAATGAGAAAATTGAGGGCCATCGGGAGCGGCGCAGCGTTGATGGCGGGGTTGGCGGCGGCGAGCTGCTCGACCTGGTCGTTCAACCCCGCGATCCACGGAACCCCGATCAGCGCCCGCCGCAACCTGGCCGCGGCGCAAGCCGCCGCAGCGCCCCATCCGATGAGCTTTGTTCAGTACCTCGGCAGGGAATATGCCGCCTTCGCCGCGCATCTTCTCGCGCTCGGTGATCTGGTCGACACCGATTATTTCGCGCGCAAGTCGCTCGCCGCTTCCCATGGCACGGCGGTCCCGCCCGAGAACAACGCCAATTGGGCCATCCCGCTGGAAACACCGGACGGATTCCGCACCACGCTGTCGCATGCGCGCACCCAGCTCATCACCGTGCTCGGCAGCGGGGCGACGACACGCGCGCCCGCGATCGCGGCGCGCGCTCAAGCCCGCTACGATTGCTGGACCGAGCGCATGGAAGACGACTGGCAGCACGCGCAAAACGGCCCGTGCCGCCACGAATTCGAAGCCGCGATGGCCGAACTCGGCGAGCGATCGGCCCGCGCACCGGCGCCAACGCATCCCGCCCCGCCCCGCGCACCGGCGCCCGCGCCGGTGACGGTGGTCAACGTCTATTTCGATTTCAACAAATCGAGCTTGACGCGCGAGGCGCGGCAAATCGTGCAGCAGCTCGCGGGCGAGCTCAAAGCGCGCGGCGGCGTCACGGTCAGCATCGTCGGCAAGACCGATCTCGCCGGGTCCGATCGCTACAACTTGGCGCTGTCGAAGCGCCGCGCCGAGGCGGTCGAGACCGAGCTCGCCGCCGATGGCATCGTCAAGAATCGTATGCGCACCAGCTGGACCGGCGAGCGCAACCCCCCGGTCAAGACCACCGACGGCGTGCGCGAGCCGCGCAACCGCGTCGTCGAAGTGACGATGCACTGAAGCCGACGCGGTCAGCGCGCGGCGACTGCTTCTTGCCTTCCGCAGTCGCTGCTCCACCGGCGCGACGGCGCTAATGCGCGAGAATGACCGGAATATCGGCTTCCATGATGATGTGGCGCGTGGCGCCGCCGAAAATCATCTGCCGCAGCCGGCTTTGCGTATAGGCACCCTTCACCAGCAGATCGCACTGCCGCGCCTTGGCCTCGCTCAAGAACACCTCGCCGGCATGGCGGTTGGGCGTCGTGATCACACGCGAGGTCGCGCCGATGCCGCGCCGGCGCAACGCCGCGGCCAGATCCTCGGCCGAGGGTCCTGGCTGCATCGCGCCTTCGACGGCGAGCACTTCGACGCTGCGCGCGAGCGCCAGATAGGGCATGGCGAGCGCCACGGTCCGCGCCGTCTCGGTGCTGCCGTTCCAAGCGACAACGATGCGCTCGCCGATCGTCGCCAAGGGCTTGGGCGGCGCCATGAGCACGGGATGGCCGCTCTCGAAGAGCGCATCCTCGAGCGTCGCCTCGGCCAAGGAAGCGAGCTTTGCCGGACGCTCGACGATGATCAGATCGAAGTCCCGGCCGAGCGAGCCCACCACCGCGTTCTGGCGCCCGGCTTCCTCGCGCCATTCGGCGCTCACGCCCTGGCTCGGCGCCGCCTCGGGTGCCGTGATCGGTACGTTGTTGCGCTGCATGAAGCGCTCGAACAGCGCGCGTGCCTGCTCGCGCCGGTCCTGACCCTCGCGCTCGAGCGTGCGGTCCACTTCGGAGGAGACGGAAAAGCCCATCTCGCCGCCGAACACCACGGCGTATTCGGTGGTGAGCGCGTTCAAGCCGATGATCCGTCCGTCGAATTTGCGCGCGGCCAGCAACGCCGTTTCGAGCACCGGCGTCGCATTGCCGTCGCCGACAACCGTCAAGAGGGTTCTCATAACGAACCTCGTCGGTCATGCAGCACAACGTGCTGCGAAGACAAGACTATAACCCAGCGCGGTGCTGAGGCCCACAAGGCGATCTCGCGCCGCAACCGGCGCGGCGACGCTGCGGCTTGCGCCTCGGCGCGCAACGCGGAAGACTCGCCCCCCATCACAACGCGGGGAGACGGCGATGAAAATTCACAATCCCTCGGGCATGGCGCCCGGTATCGGCTACAGCCATGGCATCGAATTGCCGCCGCAAGCGCGGCTCCTTTATATCGCGGGCCAGCTCGGCGTCACCGGCGACGGCAAATTCGCCGCCGGAATCTCGGGCCAGGCCGAGCAGGCTTGGCGCAATCTGGGCGCGGTGCTGCAAGCGGCGGGTATGGGCTATGAGAACCTGATCAAGGTGACGCATTTCCTCGTGCGCCGCGAGGACATCGCCGCCTATCGCGAGGTGCGGGCGAAATTCCTGGGCAAACACGCCCCGGCCTCGACTTTGCTGGTGATCTCGGCCCTGGCACGGCCGGAAGCCCTGATCGAGGTCGAGGCGGTCGCGGCAAAAGAGTGAGCGGCCTCTTTTGCGATCCCCTGCTCCACCGGCGGGGATCGCTGAGGCCCTTCAGCGGCCGCCATAGCCCTCATCGGCGAGGTTCAGCAGCGGGAAGGCGCTGTGGACATGCGGCACTGTCAGCGATGGCGCCGGATGCGTATAGGATTTGTCGATCTCGGCGAAGCCGGTCAGGCCGAGCAGGCCGAGGCAGGTCCTGACCTCGTTCTCCAGGATTTCGAGCACGCGCGCCACACCTGCACTGCCCGCGGCGGCGAGCCCATAGAGATAGAGTCGGCCGATCGCCACCGTGTTGGCGCCTAGGGCCAGCGCCTTTACCACATCGGTGCCGCGGTAGAAGCCGCCATCAATGATGATCTGCGCCCGGCCGCGCACCGCAGCCACGACTTCGGGCAGGATGTCGAGCGTGCCGCGCACGTGATCGAGCTGGCGCCCGCCGTGATTGGTGACATAGATCCCGTCGACGCCGTGATCGCAGGCGATGACCGCGTCCTCGGCGGTCTGGATGCCCTTGAGAATAAGCGGCAGCTTCGCCCCGTGCTTGTCCTTGAAGCGCTTGACCTCGGCCCAGCTCAAGGATTGCTGCCGATAATCGCCCCCGTCGTTGATGGCCGAGCGATTGGAGACGCGGCGCGACAGATCGCGCTCGCGCCTTCCGTAGAAGGCGCTGTCGACCGTATAGCAGAACGCCTCGTAACCGGCGGCCACCGCGCGATCGACGATCTCGTCGGTCAAATCGTCGTTGCCGCGGCGATAGAGCTGGAAGAATTTGCGGCCGGTCGAGGCCTTGGCCGTCGCCTCGAGGCCGGGCGCGCTCACCGAGCTCAGCATCTGCGGAACGCCGAAAAGCGCCGCGCCCCTGGCAGCTGCGGCGGCGCCTTCGGGATCGAGGCGCTCGAGCCCGCCGACCGGTGCCAGCATCACCGGCAGACGCGCCGGCTTGCCCATCACCGGCCCGGTGCATTGCACGCCGCTGATATCGCGCAACACGCGCGGGCGGAAGGCGACGGAATCGATCGCATAGCGGTTGCGCTTCAGCGTGGTCTCGGTCTCGGCCGCGCCGCAAACATAATCCCAGCGTTCGGCGGTCAGCTTTTGCCGCGCCGCCTTGACGAACTCGTGCTGGGTGACGAACCGGTCTTCGAGCCCGCTCGAGTTCCGCTGTTCCGCCATCGTCCCCTCCCGCCCCGCTCTTGATCGCCGCGGCCGAGCCTAGACCATGATCGTGTGAGACGGAATCAACTTCGATTCCGTCCCGCACGTGAATTATGGTCTATGTTTTTGAATCGAGAGCACGATTCACGTATCGGAAAGAAGCGGCCTACTTCTTTCCGATAGGATCGTGCTCTAGCCAAGGGCGCCGCGCAGAACCAGCGCCGCGCCTTGGCTCAGCCGTGCGCGTCGAGCACTTTGCCGCCCGCCGTCACGGGCTTTGCCGCGATCAGGGTGAAGGCGATGACGCAGGGCTCCTTGCCGCGATTGATCCAGTTGTGGATGGTGCCGCGCTGGACCAGCACGTCGCCCGCCTTCAGGTGAACGGTCGCACCGTCGATGTCCATGTCGATCTCGCCCGACATCACAACCGCATAGTCGATCGAATCGGTGCGGTGGTTGCGGGGGCTGACGCCCGGATTGAACTGGACGATGCGGAAGACCGTGCCGTTGTCGAGTGTGGTCCCCGTCTTGCGCGTGCCCTCGTCCCCCGAGCCATCATTGTTCACCGGGAAACCCTCGCTCGTCCAAACGACGCAGGCCGTGGCGCCCGGACGCGCCGAAGCGACCTGCTTGCTGATCTCGTCATAAACCACGATGGCGCGACCGGATTTGTCATGCCCGGTCACCACTCGCCTGATCTCAAAGCTCATTGCCGTCCTCCCGTTGCCGTTACCGTGGCCGCGCCGGTCATGGCCGGCCGCATCTTCTATTTGCCGAGCGGACCCAGCGTCAAGGATTCGATCTCGGGCCGAGCGGACGCTAAAGTGCCGTGAGGTAGACGAGAACGTCATTGGAACAAGACCTATCCACCGCTCTGGACGCGCCGGCAACCGAGAATGACCGCGCCGTCCCTTCCGGGCTCGCCACGCGCTGGCGCTCCTGGCGGCGCCCCCTCACCACCTTGGTCATCATCCTCGTCGGCTGGGAACTG
>JBJKPV010000379.1:0-8920 GCA_046706015.1 Allostellaceae bacterium
GGCGGTTCGAGCGCGTCTCGCTCGACGAAACGGCGGGTGCCGAGCTGGCTGGTCCCGGCGCCATCCTCGTCGTCGATGCCGATCCTGCCGTCAACGACGCCGCGGCGCTGAAGCAGCTTGTCGCCCGGACGGGCGCGGATATCTTGTTCTTGCGCGCTTGATCTAGCTCAAGGCGGCAGTGCGGCGGACGGGCGAGCCTCCAGCCAAAGGATGGAGGGATGCAAGCCATGTCCGAGGAACTCAAACTACAGCAGCGCGTCATCGACGAGCTCGAATTCGATCCGGCGGTGAATGCGGCCCATATCGGTGTGAGCGCGCGCAACAACGTCGTGACTTTGACCGGTCATGTCGAGACTTTCGCCGAGAAATTCGCGGCCGAGCGCGCGGCGCGAAGGGTTAAAGGCGTGGCCGGCGTGGCGCAGGAGATCGAGGTTCACCTGCCGGTCGACAAGAAGACCGGCGATGACGAGATCGCGCAGCGCGCGGTCAAGATTCTCGAATGGGACGTGGCCGTGCCGCTCAACGCGATCGCGGTCAAGGTCGAGCACGGCATCGTCACCTTGTCCGGCATCGTCGAGTGGGCGTTCCAGCGCGCGGAGGCCGAATACGACATCCGCAAGCTCGGCGGCGTCAAGGGCGTCGTCAATGCGGTCACCGTTCGCCCGAAGGTGCGGGCATCCGATGTCGAGGCGAAGCTCGTCGCCGCCTTCGAGCGCAACGCCGATGTCGAGGCGCATCGCATTTCGGTCGAGGTCAGCGACGGCAGGGTGGTGCTCGGCGGCAAGGTCGATAGCTGGATCGAGCGCGAGGCGGCCGAACGCGCGGCGTGGTCGGTGCCGGGCGTGGCCGCCGTCGAAGACCGCATCGTGATCGCCCGGCCATGAGGACGTTCGGCTTTCGCCTTGGTCGCGCCGTGCTCATCGGCGGCGCCATGCTGACATTGCTGCCGGGGCTCGCTTCAGCCGCGGGCGATGCTGAAAGCGGTCACCGGCTGGCGCAGCTCTGGTGCTCGAGCTGCCATCTCGTCGACGGCGCCAGTACGGGCAAAGACGTCGCGCCGCCGCTCGCCGACTTCGCCAAGCGCGGCGCGCCGGGCCAGCTTCACGCCCGGGCGTTTCTTGCCGCGCCACATCCGCCGATGCCGAACCTCAATTTGGCACGCTCGCAGATCGACGACATTATCGCCTATCTCGACAGTCTCGCCGCGCGGCCCTGACTTTGCTTTGCACGCCGCCGCCGGCCGCCAATCGGCCGGCGGTCGCGCGGCGCGCCTCGACGCCGCCGGCGAGGGCGCGAAATTGGTGCAGATCAGATGCGCTCGCGTCGCGCGACTTGATGTGGATCAACCTGCCGCGTCCCGCCGCATCCTAGAAATAACCAATGAAGGAACGCGGCGATGGCGGATTGCTTTCGTGTCCATCCGGCCGCGGTAACGACCGACGATGTCATCCCTTCATCCATTCGCCCGAGGAGGTTATCGCAACGTGAAAGCATTGAGATCTGCCGTGGTTCTATGCGCGATGGCTTTGGCCATTGCGGCGGGCGGGATGACCGCTCAAGCCCAACACCGTGGCGCGCCTGATTTTCACGGCCGCGACTTCCATCGCCTGGCGCCGCGCGACCGCACCGTCTGGCGCGGCGGCGCATGGGTCCATGGTTGGCATGAAGGCCGTTATGGCTGGTGGTGGCGCGTCGGTCTTTTTTGGTATTTCTATCCCCAGCCGGTCTATCCCTATCCGAGCTACATTCCACCCGCGATCGTCGTGCAGCAGGCGCCGCCCGTGCCGACCGGCCTGCCGCCCGCGCAATACTGGTATTACTGCGACAACCCCCAGGGCTATTACCCGTACGTCGCGTCCTGCAACGGCGCGTGGCGCCCGGTGCCGGCGACGCCGCCCGCCGCGCCGCCGAAATAACGCGGCTGCCGTGCTCGCCGTCGGCGGCGCGATGCGCGCCGATGCGGCTCCGAAGTTCTCGTGTGAAAGGAGGCACCGCCATGCCGAAAGACGTCGACAGCAAAACGCGCGTGAATGAGGCTCTCGGCATCGAGGCGACGCTCATCCCGGACGAGCCGGTGAGCGATGCGGCGCGGGCCGAGGTCATCGACCGCTTGATGCATGCCTGGCAAGCGCGCTTCACCCTGTCGATATCGCCCGCGGCGCTGATGGTTTCGTTCTTCGACTGGGGCCTTCATCTCGCCAACGCGCCCGGCAAGCAGGCGGCGCTGATGGAAAAGGCAACGCGCAAATGGGTGCGTTTCGCGCTCTATCTGTCGCATCACGCGCAGCTTCCCGACTGCCCGCCCTGCATCGAGCCCTTGCCGCAGGATCGCCGCTTCATCGATCCGAGCTGGCAGGAGCTGCCTTTCGCCGCGATCTATCAGTCTTTCCTACTCGGCCAGCAATGGTGGTACAACGCGACCACGGGCGTGCGTGGCGTCGCGCCGCGGCATGAGCGCGCGGTCGAGTTCGTCATGCGGCAGATCCTCGACGTCTTTTCGCCTTCCAACTTTCCGCTCACCAATCCCGAGGTGCTGCGCCAGACGATCGAGGAAGGCGGCCGGAATTTCCTGCGCGGCGCGCAGTATTTCGTCGAGGATTGGGAACGCGCGATCGCCGCGCGCAAGCCCGTCGGCGTGGACGCCTTCCAGATCGGGCGCGATCTTGCGACGACGCCGGGCAAGGTCGTCTATCGCAACGAGCTCATCGAGCTGCTGCAATACGCGCCCGCGACCCCGGACGTCCATCCCGAGCCGGTGCTGATCGTGCCGGCGTGGATCATGAAATATTACATTCTCGATCTCTCGCCCGAGAATTCGCTGGTCCGCTATCTCGTCGCCAACGGCTTCACCGTCTTCATCATCTCGTGGCGCAATCCGACCGCCGAACAGCGCGATCTCGGGATGGAGGATTACCGTCGCCTCGGCATCGGCGAGGCGTTGAAGGCGATCAACGCGATCTGTCCCGGCGTACCGGTCCATGCCTGCGGCTATTGCCTCGGCGGAACGCTACTCTCGATCGCTGCGGCGGCGATGGCGCGCGACCGCGACGACCGGCTGAAGAGCGTCACGCTGCTCGCGGCCGAGACCGATTTCACGGAGGCGGGCGAGCTCACGCTCTTTCTCGGCGACAGCCAGGTCGCCTATCTCGAGGACACGATGTGGGAGCAGGGCTATCTCGACACGCGGCAGATGGCGGGCGCGTTTCAGCTCTTGCGCTCGAACGACCTGATCTGGTCGCGCGGGGTGCGCCAGTATTTGAAGGGTGAGCGGGTGCCGATGAACGATCTCATGGCGTGGAACGCCGACACGACGCGCATGCCCTATCGCATGCATTCGGAATATCTGCGCCATCTCTTCATGGAGAACGAGCTCGCCGAAGGCCAATACAAGGTCGATGGCCGCGCGATCGCGCTGACCGATATCCACGCGCCGATCTTCGCCGTCGGCACGCGCACCGATCACGTCGCGCCCTGGCGCTCGGTGTTCAAGATCCATCTCCTGACCGATACCGATGTGAGCTTCGTTCTGACCTCGGGCGGGCACAATGCCGGCATCGTCAGCGAGCCGGGCCATCGCGGCCGGCGCTATCAGATCTCGCATCGCCCGGAGGAGGGTCCCTACGCCGACGCCGAGACCTGGTTCGCGGCGACGCCGGTGCAGGAAGGCTCGTGGTGGCCGGAATGGATCCACTGGCTTGCCGGTCACTCAGGCGCGCGGGTCGCGCCGCCGGCGACGGGAGCGGCCGATAAGGGCTATCCGGCGCTCGCCAACGCGCCGGGGCGCTACGTGCTGGAGCCATAGCCTTGCCGTCGCAAATCAACGGCTCACCCCCTCCCGGCGCTGCGCGCCTGTGACCCGGCCAACCGCTCTTCGCGAGTCGCCCCAAAGGGCTCGCCGCAAAGCGGCGGAGCGGGTCATCCGAGCGTTAGCGAGCGGGTGGGGGTGATTGCTCATTTGCGATTTCAACGATTGGACCGCACGCCTCTACCTCAGCGGTGCCGTCCCTCGCGGGCTCACTCTTCGCTGCGCTGATTGGCGAGGTCGGCCTCGCGCAGATCGAGTTCGCGCTCGATGCGCCGGCGCGGCTCGTCCTTGAGCTTGCCTTCGCGCGCGAGATCGTTGATTTGCGCGCGCTCGGTGTCGATGAGGAGCTTTTCGATCTCGTCGTGCAGATCGGTGAGCTTGCGATGCCCGTCATCGCCGTCGCTGCGGCCGGTGAAATGCTTCAGCCGGTCGGCATGCCGCGTGCGCAGCGGCCGCAGCGTCTCCTCGTCGAGCCCGCGCTCGGTCGCGAGCGTGTCGAGCCGGTCCATCACTGCCCGGATCGCCAAGAGCCGCGCGCGGTCCTCTTCCTCGCGCTCGCTGCGCCGCTCGCGCCGTCCGGCATGGGCGAGGCCCAACGCGCGGATCACGGTCGGAAGCAGCAATCCCTGGCCCACCAAAGTGACGATGATGACCGAGAAGGTGAGAAAGAGAATGAGATCGCGGTCCGGAAAGGGCGCGCCCGACGCGGTCTCGAAGGGAATAGCGAGCGCGGCTGCGAGCGAGACGATGCCGCGAATGCCGGTGAAGCCGAGCATGAAGGGCCACTGCCAGGGTGGCGAAGGGTCCTTGCGCCGTACCGCGGGGATGAGCCAGCGCGGCAGATAGGCGGCGGGATAGATCCAGACGAAGCGCGTGAGGATCACGACGCCGCTGACGACGATCGCCGACAGCGCCAGCTCGCCGTCCGAATAATGCGTGATGCCGGTGATGAGGGCGCGCGCCTGAAGCCCGGTGATGAGGAAGACCATGCCCTCGATCACATAGATGAAAAAGTCCCAGAAGAAGATGCCTTGAAGCCGGGTCTCGGCGCTGATGAGGCGCAGGCCGTTCCAGCTGATATAGAGGCCGCAAGCGACGGTCGCGAGCACGCCCGAGCCGCCGAGATGGTTGGGCGGCCAATAGGCGAGGAAGGGCGTCAGGATCGAGAGCGTGATCTCGATCCGCGTGTCGTGCACCCAGCGCCGAAGACGCAGCATCACCCAGCCGGCGCCGATCCCCCAGGCGATCTCGCCGATGACGATCGCGGCGAACGTGGTGGCGGCCCGGCCGAAGGAGAAGACGCCGAGCGAGACGGCGATGACGGCGAAGCGATAGAAGATGAGGGCGGTTGCGTCATTGGCGAGGCTCTCGCCTTCGAGCACGACGAGGAGGCGGCGCGGCAGCTGCAGCCGCCGCGCGATCGAGAGCGGCGCCACCGCGTCGGGCGGCGAGACGATCGCGCCGAGGACGAAGCCGACGGCCCAGGGAAGGCCCAGGAGGAAATGCGTCGCCGCCGCGGTGGCGGCAGCGGTGAAGAGAACGCACCCCACGGCGAGCAGCGCGATCGGGCGCAGATTGAAGCGGAACTCGTGCCAGCTCATCGCCACCGCCGCGGATTAGATGAGCGGCGGCAGGACGAGGAGCAGCACGAGCTCGGGCGCCAAGGTGACGGGCGGCAGGCCGGGAATGAGCGCCAGCGCCACGCCCACCAGCACGAGCAGGATCGCGGGCGGGATCTTGAGCCGCGCGGCGACGACCGCCACGGCCGCGATCACCACCAGCAGCAGCACGAGAATCTGAATCGTTTCGGTCATCGCCCCATCCGCCGGCCATGATGGAGGAAGACGGTGCGAAGTCAATTTGGCGGCTGGCCGGCGCCGCGCGCCTGCCGCCTGCTCAATCCATCGCGGTGATCGCGGCGCGCGAGCCGGGCCGCGCCGGCCGCATCAGCAGCAGCAGCGGCAGCGCCAGCAGGCAAACGATCATCATGAATTTGATATCGTCGAGATAGGCGATGACCGAGGCTTGGAGATTGACCGTCCGGTCGAGCAACGACAACCCGGTGCCCGACGACAGCGACGCGCCCTGCACGGCCAATTGCGCGCGCAGTGTCGGGTTGAAGGGCGTGATGTTCTGCCCCAGCACCGCGTGGTTGATCTGGATATTGCGCGCGAGCAGCGTCTCGACGATCGAGATGCCGATGCTGCCGCCGATATTGCGCACCAAGCTATAAAGGCTCGTTCCGTCGGTCAGGAGCGCGGGCGGCAAGGTGGCGAAGGCGGCGACGTTGATCGGCGCGTAGAGCAGGCCGAGGCCGATGCCCTGAACAAAGCCGGAGACGATCACCGGCCCTTCGTCCATCTGCGGCGTGAATCCCGTCATGATCCAGAGCGAGGCGCCGGTGATGAGGAGGCCGAGGCCGAGCAGCACGCGGACATCGACCTTCCCGGTCAAGCGCCCGACCACCATGATCGCGATCATCATCGCGACGCCGCGCGGCGCCTGAAGCACGCCGGTGGTGACGATCGGATAATCGAGCATGGTCAGCATCGGCGGCAGCAGCGCCAAAGATCCGTACATGATCAGGCTGGTGATGAACATGAAGACGTTGCCGCCGACGAAATTGCGGTCCTTCAACAGCGCGACGTTGAGGAACGGGCGTTCCGCCGTCAGCGTGTGGCAGGCGAAAATCCAGAAGCTCAGCGCCGCGATGGCGGCCTCGATCACGATCTCGCCCGAGCCGAACCAGTCCTTTTGCTCGCCGCGATCGAGCAGGATCTGCAGCGCGCCGACCGCCAGCCCGAGAAAGGCGAAGCCGAAGAGGTCGAAGGATTGCCGCCGCTGAACCTTTCCGTCAGGCACGAAGGCCATGATGCCGAGAAACGCGATGATGCCGAGCGGCAGGTTGATATAGAAGACCCAGCGCCAATCGTAATTCTCCGTGAGCCAGCCGCCGAGCGCGGGCCCCAAGATCGGCGCCACCATGATGCCCGTGCCCCAGACCGCCATCGCCGAGCCGTGCCGCTCGGGCGGATTGATGTCGAGGAGCACGGCTTGCGACAGCGGGACGAGCGCCGCGCCGAAAATGCCCTGGAGCACGCGAAAGGCGACGATCTCGCCGAGGCTCGCCGCCGCGCCGCACAGGACCGAGGCGACGGTGAAGCCTGCGACCGAGACGAGGAAGATGCGCTTGCGCCCGAAGCGCGTGACCAGCCAGCCGGTCATCGGCGTCATGATCGCCGCGGCGACGATATAGGCGGTCAGCACCCACGAGATCTGGTCCTGCGCCGCGGCGAGCCCGCCCTGCATATAAGGCAGTGCGACATTGGCGATCGTGGTGTCGAGCACCTGCATGATCGTCGCCAGCATGATGAGCGCGGTGACGAGGCCGCGATGGGGCGTTTCCGTGCCGCGCGCGGTGGCGGCGGAAACCGACGTATCAACGCTCATGGGCGGCGTGCGCCTCGCCGATGAAGGAGGCAAGCGAGCTCAACAGCGGATTTTGCCGGTGCGTGTCGATCTCGACATCGGCGCTCATCCCGGCACGCAGCGCGCGCGCCGTGCTGGCATCGTCGAGCGCGATGCGCACCGGCAGGAGCTGCACAACATTGACCCAGTTCCCGGTCGCGTTCTGCGCCGGCAGCAGCGAGAATTGCGAGCCGGTGCCCGGGCTGAAGCTGGCGACGCGGCCGGTGAGGCTCTCGCCGGGATAGGTATCGACCGTGACCGTCGCCGATTGTCCAGGCTCGATATGGGTGAGCTGCGTTTCCTTGAAATTGGCCTCGATCCACAGCCGGTCGGTGCCGACCAGCGAGAAGGCGGGCGTCGCGGCCTTGAGGTAATCGCCGACGGCGAGCCTGTCGACCTTGGTGACGATGCCGTTGCAGGAAGCGGTCACGACCGTATGCGAGAGGTCGAGCTCGGCCTGATCGAGCCGCGCCTGCGCCTGGCGGACCAGCGGATGCTGGTCGGTCGGAGTGTCGGGATTGCCGCCGAGGCTTGCGAGGATGTTGGCGATCTGCTCTTGCGCCGAGGCGACGCGCTGGCGCGCATTGTCGAAATTGTTGCGTGCGCGGTCGAGTTGTGCCTGCGACGCGACATGCGCGGCGACGAGGTTTTGCTGGCGCTCGAACTCGCGCTGCTCGAAGGCGAGCGTGTCGCGCGCGGCTTGGAGCTCGGCGAGCTTCTGGCGATAGGTCGCGCGTAGCCGGTCGATCTGGAGTCGCGTATCGGCGAGCGCGGCCTGCGCCTGCTCGACGGCAATGCGATAGGCGCGGTCGTCGAGGCGATAGAGCACTTGCCCGGTCTTGACCTGCTGGTTGTCGTGAACCGCGATCGCGACCACGCGCCCGGGCACGTCGCTGCTGACCTGTACGATATCGGCCTCGACATAGGCATCGTCGGTCGAGACATAGCGTCCCGAGGCCAGGTACCAGGCGGTCCCCGCCAGCACCGCGGCCAACGGCAGGATCAGCAGCAGTAATAGACGCAGCGCGCGTGTGCGGCCGCGCCAGCTTCGCGCGCGAAAGGTCTCGGCCAGGGAACTCATCGAATGCTCCAATACACGGCCGGCCGACAGGGCCGGTCAAAAACAGGCCCCGGTGCTTCGGGGGAAAGCACCGGGGGCACTGGCTCGCCGCCGGGGGAGTTGGCGAGCCGCGCGGAAGACGGCGTCGACGCGAGACAGTGAAGCGTCGACGCGGGACGGAGCGGTGCGCGGCACGGACCTGTGCCGAAGACGGAAACGCTGGGGGAGATCGCCCCGTTCGGCGCTGCCTGTGCCCGGCGCGTCGCCGCCGCCCTAAGTCAGAATATGGGGCGCGTCGGCCCGCCTCATAATCGCGGTTGCGCGCATGGCCTGTTCGGCTTTGCCGAACAATCCTGGCTGAGCATGATCACCCGAGATGAAAGCGCCGGCGCCGCGGGGCTTTTGCGGCGTGGGCATGAGAAGGGCGAAGCGCGTAGCGGCACGACGGGCAAGCCCTGCGACGCACGCAAGGCGCAAAAGCCCCCGGCCCTTCGGGTTGCGCGCGGGCGGGCGCCCCCGGCGTCGGCGGGGGCGCCCGGGTAGGCCCGCAACCAGTATGCCGGGCGCCCGCGGGCTTGGGCCAACAA
>JBJKPV010000380.1:0-8565 GCA_046706015.1 Allostellaceae bacterium
GCCGGTCACCTTGCTCGATTTCGCGCGCCAGTTCTGCGAGAGGAAGGATTGCATCTCGGTGATCTGGGTCTCGAATTCATGCGCCGTGTCGCCGAGCAGGCTTTGCTCGTGCCAGACGAGGCTCGTCGCCGCCGTCACGGAGTTGGGCGTCAGCCACGGCGCCTCCGAATAGTACATGTTCGTCAGCACCAGAACCGTCGAGGGATGCTCGAAGAAGCGATCGGGCATCTTCTCGAGCGTCAGGCGCACATCCTCGAGGCAGATCTCCTTGCCGACGATGTAGAAAGGCACGGTCGGAAAGCGGTCATGCATCGAGCGCATCACGCGCGTCAGCACCGTGCCGTCGCCGACGCCGGCATCGAAGATGCGCAAGCCCGGCGGATGCGGATGGATGTTGGCGAGCTCCATCGCGACGCGATCGGCCACCACCCATTTCTCGCTACAGGTATTGACGAAGAGCAGATATTTCTGGCGGTTGTCGTAGAAGCGGAAGTTCTTGTCCGTGCCCTCTTCGGTTTCCTTGGCCCCGCTGACGGGCGCGGGCGGCGCCGAACTCGGCGCCGGCAGCGGCACAGCCGCGCTCTGCTCCGTGGCGATCGGCGCACGCAAGCGGCGCAAAGTGCCGTCGGGCTCCTTCTGGCGCGTCATGAAAGCGCGCACCCGATCCACCGTCTTGCCGCGCACGCGTCCGCCGAAGCGCAGACGGCTGACCAGCTTGCCATCATTGACGGCGAGCCGGCCGAAGGTGGACTCCGCCATCCCCACGCGCCGGCAATATCCCGCAATCTCCTCCAGGAGCGCTTCGCTCTCCAAGGCCTTCACTCCCTCTGGGCTCCGTTCTCGTAAGCGTCATACGACGCCACAGCGGCGTGGGACGTCAACCCAAAATTCGCCCATTTGGAGAGTGGGAATTATAGTGGGCAAATTATCCCGTAAACCTTCGAAAATGCGCATATTTTGGGAGGAAATTTGCCCACTCCGGGACTCAGCCCCACACCTCACGGGCGGTCTCGACCACCAGACGCAGCTTGGCCATCTCGTCCTCGATGGTGACGTCATTGCCCTCGACCGTGCTCGAGAAGCCGCATTGCGGGCTGAGCGCGAGCTGATCGAGCGGGCAGAATTTCGCCGCCTCCTCGATGCGACGCTTCAACTCGTCCTTGCGCTCCAGCGCCTTCAGCTTGGTGGTGACGAGACCCAAGATCACGATCTTGCCCTTGGGCACGAAACGCAACGGCGCGAAATCGCCCGAGCGCGGATCGTCGTATTCGAGGAAATAGCCGGTGACGTCGACCTGATTGAAGAGCACGTCGGCGACCGGCTCATAGCCGCCCTCGGCGACCCAGGCGCTCTTGAAATTGCCGCGGCAGAGATGCATCGCCGTGACCATGTCTTTGGGCCGGCCGGCGATCGAATCATTGATGAGCTTCGCGTAGGTCTGCGGCAGGGTGCTCGGATCGCTGCCGATGTTCTGTACCTGCTCGCGCAGCCTCGGATCGCAGAGATAGGCGAAATTCACCTCGTCGATCTGGAGATAGCGGCAGCCGGCAGCCGCGAGGTCCCTTACCTCCTCGCTGTAGACGCGGCCGAGATCGGCGTAGAACTCGCCGAGATCGGGATAGGCCTTCTGGTCGATCGCCTTGCGCCCGCCGCGGAAATGCATGTTGGAGGGCGCCGGAATGGTGATCTTGGGCGTGACTTTGGTCACCGATTTGAGGAACTTGAAGTGATCGACGAAGATCGGATGCGGCCGCGACAGCTTGCCGTCGACGCGGATGCCCGGCGGCGCGAATTCAATGTCGCCCGCATGGGTGTGAAACTTCGCCTTGATGCTCGGCGGCACCACCGTGACATTGGCGAATTGCTCGAGGAAATCGAGATGCCAGAAGGTGCGGCGGAATTCGCCGTCGGTCGCGACCTGAAGGCCGATATCCTCCTGCATCTTGACCGCCTCGCGGATCGCCTGATCCTCGATCTGCCGCAGTTGATCGGCGGTGATCTCGTTGCGCTTCTTCTTCTCGCGCGCATCGAGGAGCGCCTGGGGACGCAGCAGACTGCCGACATGATCGGCGCGGAAAGGCGGGACGGTGCGAAGTGCCATATCCGGTTTCTCCTTCTCTCTGACGACCGGGACCCGGTCAATCGTCTCCGGCCGCGGGCTGCGGCGCGAAAGTGCCATGGCCCCGCCACTCGGCACGATAGAGCGGCGTCAGGATGATGGCGTTGATCAGCCCGATCGCCAAGGGAATGGCCGCGAGCCAGAACAGGTATTTCGTCGAGTCGTGCATCGAAATCAAGTAGCCGCCCACGATCGGTCCGATCACCGAGCCGACCCGTCCGGCGCCGAAGCACGAACCCAAGCCCCAGGAGCGGATATAGGTCGGATAGACATTGGTCTCCGACGCGATATTGCCGAATTGCAGGCCGAGGAGGCAGAAGCCAGCCGCCGCAACCAGCGTAATGATCACGCCCTCGGAAAGCCCCGGCATGCCGATCAAGGCGACGACCGGAATGGCGCAGGCAAAGAGGATCGGCACCGGCACGAAGCCGTATTTGTCCAGGGGGGGCATGATGACGATGCCGCCCAAGGTGCCGGCGAATTGGAAGGCGGTGATGGCGAGGCCGGCATCGGCGATCGGATAGCCGTTGCTCGCGAGGATGGTCGGCGTCCATTGATTGATGAAATAGAAGATCATCAGATTGACGGCGTTGGACAGCCAGAACATCGGCGTGATCCAGGCGAGCCGGCCTTTGAAAATCGCGCCATAGGAGAATTTCTCGCGATTATCTTCGCCGCCGATGGTGAAATTGGAATTGGGGTCGAGGTTGAGCCCCGGCTGCATGCGTTCGATCTGCCGCACCAGCCGCTCATGGCGCTCGCGCTTCAGCGACAGGAACTTGATCGATTCCGGCAACACCGCTGCGGCGATGAGCGCCACGACGATCGGCGTGATGCCGCCGACCCAGAAGAGAATCTGCCAGCCATGCGTCGCCATGAACTTGGCGGCAACGAGGCCGGGGACGCCGCCGCCGAAGGTGACGCCCGAGAACATCAGGATGAAGAGGGTGGCGCGGATGCGGCGCGGCGCGAACTCCGCGACCAGGGCGGTTGCGATCGGCAGCACGCCGGCGATGCCGATGCCGGCGACGAAGCGCAGCCAAATGAGCGTCTCCAGATCCTGAGACAATACCGACGCCCAGGTGAAGATGCCGAAGAAAAGCAGCCCGCCGACCAAAGCGACTCGGCGCCCGTAATGATCGGCGACCCAGCCGAGGATCGGCGGACCAAAGAGGCCGGCGAAAAGGCCGGCGCTGAACAAGCCGCCGAGCTCCTTGGGGCTGACATGCCATTGGTGAATCAGCGCCGGCGCGGCGAAGGCCGCGGCGCCGATGTCATAGCCATCCGCCATCACGACGATGAAACAGATAGCGACCAGAGTGATATGAAATGCGCCGATCTTTTGCCGATCGATGATGTGCGACAGATCGACTGTCTTGACGGATGCCACGATGATCCTCCCGCGACGCCGGCGCTACATGCGCCTTTGGCGGGCGCCATTAAGTCTTAGGCGAAATCGGCACGCAACCTATTTGCTGCCCACTTCGCCGTGGGAGGAAG
The DNA here is from genome assembly GCA_046706015.1 of Allostellaceae bacterium. Taxonomy (GTDB): domain Bacteria; phylum Pseudomonadota; class Alphaproteobacteria; order ATCC43930; family CGMCC-115725; genus CAIKMD01. The sequence goes on from JBJKPV010000380.1 coordinate 3,620, forward strand.
CGTCGGATGCGCGTGGGTTCTCGACCGCGTCGACGCTTGGGAGGTCTCGCGCCTCCCATCCGCCGCCCAGCGCCTCGATCAGTCCCACGCTCGCGAGCAGTCGGTTTTGCAGGACGCCCAGGGCGGTCTCCTGGCTTGCCAGCGAAGGCGCCTGGGCGGTAACGACCGAGGTGTAGTCGACGGTGCCGGCGCGATACTGGTTGAGCGTGAGCCGCTCGGCTTCCTGCGCCGCCGCGACCGCGCGCGCCTGCACATCCGCCTGCTGCGCGAGGATGCGCGAGGCCGAAAGCTGATCCTCGACCTGCTGGAAGGCGGTGAGCACCGTCTGGCGATAATTGGCGACGCTCTGGTCATAGGTCGCGCGCGCCGCTTCCACCCGCGAAGCGGTCAGCCCGCCGTTGAAGATCGGCAGGTTCACATTGGCGATGCCGAACGACCACAGGCTGCTCGCGGCGGTGAAGAGCGTGTGCAGCATCGAGCTCGACTGGCCATAGGACGCGCCCAAGGTGACGGTTGGGAAATAACCGGCCTCGGCGATGCCGATCTCGGCATTGGCCGCGGCCATGGTGCGCTCGGCCGCGGCGATCGTCGGATTGCGCTCAAGCAGGGTCGACGGCACGCCCGGCGGCACCAGCAGCACCGTATGCTCGTGCGGCGCCGTGGGGATGGCGAAATCGCCCGGCGCCTTGCCGACCAGCACGGCGATCGCGTGCTCGAGCTGGGCGCGCTGCACCCCGGTCGCGATTGCTTGCGCGCGCGTGTTCTCGAGCTGCGCTTGCGCAGAGACGACGTCGCTGCGCGCCGCGGTCCCGACATTGTAGCGGTTCTGCGCGATCTGCAGCGACTTTCCATAGGCCTCGACGGTAGCGTCGAGCAGGCGTTTGTTCTCATCGGCGATGCGCAGCTCGAAATAATCGACCGCGAGCGTCGCCTGCGCCGAGAGTCGCGCGGCGGCGAGATCGGCCGCGCTCAGCTGGGCCTTGGCGACGCTGCTTTCGACCGTGCGGCGCACCGAGCCCCAGATATCGGGAACCCAGCTCGCCAGCGCCGAGACGTCGAAGGAATTCTGCACGATCCCGCCTCGGCTCGACGAGCGGCTGCCGGTTGAGGAATTGCCCGCGCCCGAGCCCGAGCGCGTCGCGCTGCCGCCGAGATCGAGGGTCGGGAAATAGCCGGCGCGCGATTCGCCGACGATCGCCTGGGCGTTACGGTAGGCGGCCTCCGCCGCCTTGATCGTCTGGTTCGAGATCGCGACCTGGCGCTCGAGCGCGTCGAGCGCGGGATCGTGATAGATCGACCACCAGGCGGCGCTGGTGGGCATCTGCGGCACCGCCGGCTTCCAGCCATTCGCTTCCTTATAGGAAGCCGGCACAATCGCCTGCGGGCGTTTGTAGTCGGGTCCGACCGTGCAGGCGCCGAGGAGCGCCATGAGCGGTAACGATATGCCAAAGGCCAAGAGCGGACGTTTCTTCATCGGCTTCCCTTCAGCGAGCCCGCGCCAGCCAAGCCGCGCGGCCGACGCCGGCGAAGATGCGACAGCACCCAGACGCGGAAGCGATCGAGATAGAGATAGATCACCGGCGTCGTATAGAGCGTCAGCAGCTGGCTGACGATAAGTCCGCCGATGATCGAGATCCCGAGCGGCCGGCGCAGCTCGCTGCCCTCGCCGAAGCCGATCGCCAAGGGCAGCGCGCCCAAGATCGCTGCGGTCGTGGTCATCAGGATCGGACGGAAGCGCAGCAGGCAGGCGCGCAGGATCGCCTCGCGCGCCGGCAGTTCCTCGCGACGCTGAACGTCGATCGCGAAATCGATCATCATGATAGCGTTCTTCTTGACGATGCCGATCAGGAGAAAGACGCCGATCAGCGCGATGACGTCGAACTGCGTCTTGAAGATCAGCAAAGCGAGCACCGCACCGACGCCGGCCGAGGGCAAGGTCGAAAGGATCGTGATCGGATGAATATAGCTCTCATAGAGGATGCCGAGCACGATATAGACCGCGATCAGCGCCGCGAGGATCAGAAGTGGCTCGCTTGCCAGCGACGACTGAAAGGCGCGCGCCGTGCCTTGGAAAGTGCCGTGGATCGAGCCCGGGACGCCGAGGCGCAGGACGGCGGCGTCGATCGCCGCGACCGCGTCGCTTAAGGATTTCCCCGGCGCCAGGTTGAACGAGATCGTCGAGGCGACGAAGGTGCCCTGATGGTTGACCGAGAGCGGCGTCAGGCCGGGTCCGAAGCTGCTCACGGCCGAGAGCGGCATCATGGTTTCGGCGCTGGTGCTGACCGCGGCGCCGGCGGAGGCCGCGCCGCGTCCAGTCGCGGCGAGGCTGTTGGTGCTGAGATTGCGCACCGCGTCCTGGCTGAGGCTCGATCCGCCGCTTGCGGTCTTGCTGGAAGAAGCGACGGCGGTACCGGCGAGCGAATTGGTGGCGCCGACGCCCGAGATCGCGCCGGCCTTGCTGATATAGAGGTCCTTGAGCGTCTCCGGATCCTGCCAGTAGCGCGGCGCCACCTCCATCACGACCTTGTACTGGTTGAGCGGGTTGAAGATGGTCGAAACCTGGCGCTGGCCAAAGGCATCATAGAGCGTGTTGTCGATCTGGCTGACGGTAATGCCGAGGCGCGCGGCAGTGGCGCGATCGATGTGGAGATCGGTCTCGAGCCCCCGCTCCTCTTGATCGGAATTGACGTCGGCGATCTCGGGCAGCCGGCGCATCGCGGCCGCCACCTTGGGCGCCCAAGTGTAAAGCGCCGCGAGATCGTCGCCCTGGAGCGTGTATTGGTATTGCGCGAAGCTCTGTCTTCCGCCGATGCGGATATCCTGGACCGATTGCAGGAAGAGCGAGGCGCCCGGAACCTGCGTGAAGGCGCGCCGCAGCCGGCCAATGACCTGATCGGCGGTGACCGAGCGCTCGCTGCGCGGCTTCAGCGCGATGAAGACGCCGCCGCCATTGGTCTGGCCGCCGCCGGTGAAGCCCGCGACAGATTGCACCGCCGGATCCTTGCGTACGATGGCGATGAACTGGGCGAGCTTGTCGCGCATGAGCTGGAAGGAAATGCTCTGATCGGCGCGAATCCCGCCGACGATGCGTCCCGTATCCTGCTGCGGAAAAAATCCCTTGGGCACGATGACGAAGAGATAGACGTTGAGCGCGAGCGTGCCCAAGAGGATCACCATCATCAGGCGCGAATGCGCCAGCGCCCAGCCCAAGGTGCGGTGATAGAAGGCGAGCAGCTTGTCGAAAGCCTGCACGCTGAACCGATGCAGCCCGTGGGGCTCCCGCGGCACGGACCGGCGTAGGAACCGCGCGCACATCATTGGCGTCGTCGTCAGCGACACGGCCAGCGACACGACGATCGCCACCGACAAGGTGACGGCGAATTCGCGGAACAAGCGCCCGATGATGCCGCCCATCAGTAGGATCGGGATGAAGACCGCGATCAGCGAGAGGCTCATCGAGAGCACCGTGAAGCCCACTTCGCGCGCGCCTTGGAGCGCCGCCTGCAAGCGCGGCATGCCGGCCTCGATGTGGCGCGTGATGTTTTCCAAGACGACGATCGCGTCGTCGACCACGAATCCCGTCGAGATCGTCAGGGCCATCAGCGACAGATTGTCGAGGCTGTAGCCCAAGAGATACATCACGCCCAAGGTTCCGACCAGCGAGACCGGCACGGCCACGGTCGGGATGAGGCCGGCATGCGGATCGCGCAGGAACAGGAACACCACCATGATCACGAGGGCGGTGGCGATGGCGAGCGTCAGCTCGATATCGTGCAGCGAGGTCCGGATCGTGACCGAGCGGTCCTCGGCGATCGAGATGGTGAGATCGGTCGGCAACGAGGCCTCGATCTCCGGCAGCTCGGCCCGGACACGGTCGATCGCGTCGATGATATTGCCGCCCGGCGTGCGGAAGAGGAGAACCAGGATCGACGGCTTACCGTCGGTCACGCCGTAATTGCGCAGATTCTCGACCGAATCCTCGACATCGGCGACATCGGAGAGCCGCACCGCGGCGCCGTTGCGGTAGGCGATGATGAGCGAGCGATATTCGGCCGCTTTCGACGCCTGATCGTTGGTGTAGATCTGAAAATGCTCGCCGTTCTGCTCGATCGCGCCCTTGGGCGCATGCGCGTTGGCCGCCGCCAGCGCTGCGCGCACATCCTCGAGCCCGATGCCGTATTTGAAGAGGGCCGACGGATTGAGCTCGACGCGCACCGCGGGCAGCGAGCTGCCGTTGACGTCGACCTCGCCGATGCCCTCGATCTGGGACAGCTTCTGTTGGACGATGGTGCTCGCCGCGTCGTAGATCTGGCCGCGCGTCAAGGTTCCCGAGGTCAGCGACAGGATCATGATCGGCGCATCGGCCGGATTGACCTTGCGATAGGTCGGATTGCTCCTGAGGCTCGAGGGCAGATCGGCGCGCGCCGCGTTGATCGCCGCCTGGACGTCGCGCGCCGCGCCGTCGATGTCGCGGTCGAGGCCGAATTGCAGCGCGATCCGGGTCGAGCCGACCGAGCTCGACGAGGTGATCTCGGTCACGTCGGCGATCTGGCCGAGATGGCGCTCCAAGGGCGTCGCCACGGTCGCCGCCATGACCTCGGGGCTGGCTCCGGGCATCTGCGCCCGCACCAAGATCGTCGGGTAGTCGACTTGCGGCAAGGGCGCGACCGGAAGCTGGAAGAAGGCCGCGACACCGGCGAGCGCGACGCCGATGGTGAGCAGCGTCGTCGCCACGGGGCGGCGCACGAAGACGCTGGAGAAGCTCATTCCGCCGGCCCTTCGCTCGGCGCCTCGTCCTCGGCGGCGGGCGCGAAGCGCGCCAGACGGCGGCCGAGGCGGTCGAACGCGAGATAAATCACCGGCGTCGTGAACAAAGTCAGCATCTGGCTGACGATGAGCCCGCCGACAATCGCGATGCCGAGCGGCTGGCGCAGCTCGGCCCCGGT
>JBJKPV010000381.1:0-5390 GCA_046706015.1 Allostellaceae bacterium
GGCCTGCCCTGCGTCGCGCTGCTTTGGGTGAGCCAAGGCGAAGAGGGCCGCTTCCTCATTCTCTGGCTTTTTGCCGTGGTGTGGGCAAGCGATGTCGGCGCCTATGCCGCGGGCCGCGCGCTGGGCGGGCCGCGCTTGGCGCCGCTCTTGTCGCCGAACAAGACCTGGTCGGGCGCCGTGGGCGGATTGCTGTGCGCCGGGCTTGCGGGCATGGGAGCGGCGATCATTGCCGGCGCGCCGCCGGTGGCGGCGATCGCGCTGAGCGTCGGCCTCTCGGTCGCAGCGCAGCTCGGCGACCTTGCGGAATCGCTCGCCAAGCGCCATTTCGGAACCAAGGACTCGGGTGCGCTCATCCCGGGCCATGGGGGGCTGCTCGACCGGCTCGATTCGCTCCTGACCGCGACCGTGACGCTCGGCCTGCTGGTCTGGGCGGGGCTCGGCCCACCCTTTTATCCGCCGCCGTAACGGCTTGCCGAATCTAGCGTTTTTTTCATCAATAGGGCCGCGTTTTTTTGCTATTCTGCGCGGCCAGCAGCCAGACGGGTTTCATCCATGGGTTTTCTGACCGGCGGCCTCGATTACATCGTCCCGTTCCTCGTCGTCCTCACCGTGCTCGTCTTCGTCCATGAGCTCGGCCATTATCTGGTGGCGCGGTGGAACGGCGTGCGCATCGAGGTGTTCTCGATCGGCTTCGGCCCCGAGATTTTCGGTTGGAACGATCGCGCCGGCACGCGCTGGAAGCTCAGCGTCATGCCACTGGGCGGCTACGTCAAAATGTTCGGCGACGCCGATCCCGCCTCGATGCCGGCCGGCGATATCGCGACGCTGAATGCTTCGATGAGCGTGGAGGAGCGTGCCGTCTCCTTCCATCACAAGCGCTTGCCGCAGCGCTCGGCCGTAGTCGCCGCCGGGCCGGTTGCGAATTTCATCTTCGCCGCCATCTTGCTCGCCGCGCTGTTCGCGACGGTGGGTCAGCCCTTTACGCCGCCCGATGTCAGCAAGGTGCAGCCGGGCAGCGCCGCCGAGCAGGGCGGCGTCAAGCCGGGCGATGTGTTCGTGGCCATCAACGGCGAGAAGGTCGATCGCTTCGAGGACGTGCAGCGAATCGTGCGGCTCGACCCTGGCCTGCCCCTGACCTTGCTGGTGCGGCGCGGCGGCCAGGATGTCACGCTCTCGGTCACGCCCAAGATCACGACCATCACCGATCGCTTCGGCAACACCCATCGCCTCGCGCTCCTCGGCATCGAGGGCGGCAAGGTGCGATACGTGCGCCGCGATCCGCTGACCGCGGTATGGCGCGCCAGTGCCGAGACCATGAACATCGCCACCGGCACGCTCGACGCGGTGTGGCAGATGATCATCGGCGCGCGCACGGCCGACGATCTCGGCGGCCCGCTGCGCATCGCGCAGATGTCGGGCGAGGTCGCCCAGGGCGGCATCGTCGCCTTGCTCTGGTTCATGGCGGTATTGTCGATCAATCTCGGTCTGATCAATCTCTTTCCAATCCCCGTTCTTGACGGCGGACATCTTCTGTTTTATGCCGCTGAGGCCATTCGCGGTAAGCCGCTCGGCCAGCGGGCGCAGGAATATGGGTTTCGCGTGGGCCTCGCGCTGGTGCTCACGCTCATGGTCTTTGCTACCTGGAACGATCTCGTTCACCTCAGAGTTATCGCATTTCTGAAAAGCTTGGTGACCTAGGACAGCGGCGGCCTCGGGTTGGGCGGTAGGGACTCGATCGGGACAGGGGGGACGTGTTGCGAATTTTTTCTGGAGTGGCGCGCCGCCTCGTCCTCGCGACTTTGCTTCTCTCGATCCTGATTCTGCCGCAAGCCGTTTGGGCCCAGAGCCCGGCCGCGCCGCCGAACGACGCGCCGGAGGCGCCGCGGCCCGCGCCGGTTCCACCGGACGCGCCAGTCCCCGTCGCGCCGGAGAACGCCGCCGATCGGATCGAGGTGGTGCGCATCGAGGGCACCGAGCGCGTCGACCCCGACACGGTGAAGAGCTACCTCAAGATCCAGCCGGGCGACGTCTACAGCACCGACAAGGCGGATGCCTCGCTCAAGGCGCTCTATGCGACCGGCCTCTTCTCCGACGTGACGCTCGATCGCCAGGGCTCGACCCTCATCGTCAAGGTCACCGAGAATCCGGTCATCAACCTCATCCGATTCGAGGGCAATCACAAGCTCACGACCGACAATCTCACCAAGGAGATCCAGCTGCGGCCGCGCGTCGTCTTCACGCGCGAGAAGGTGCAGAGCGATGTCGGCCGGCTGCTGGAGATCTATCGCCGCGCCGGCCATTTCGCCGCGACCGTGACGCCGCAGATCATCCGCCTGCCGCAGAACCGCGTCGACCTGATCTTCGAGATCGACGAAGGGCCGTCGACGGGTATTCGCGGGATCACCTTCCTCGGCAATAAGCAGTTCAGCGAATCGACCTTGCGCGAGGTGATCTCGACCAAGGAATCGCGCTGGTACCGTTTCCTCAGCAGCGACGACACCTACGACCCCGACCGCCTGACCTATGACCGCGAGCTCTTGCGCAAATTCTATCTCTCGCAAGGCTATGCCGATTTCCGCGTCGTTTCCGCGGTGGCGGAGCTGACGCCGGATCGCTCCGGCTTCATCATCACCTTCACGCTCGAAGAGGGACCGCGCTATCATTTCGGCAAGATCAGCATCACCAACGAGCTCAAGGATGTGAGCCCGAATTTGCTGCGCGCACTCCTGACCATGAGGGAGGGCGACTGGTACGATGCCGATCAGATCGACAAATCGATCCAGGCCATCACCGACGCGCTCGGCGATCGCGGCTACGCCTTCGTGCAGGTGACGCCCAATGTGCATCGCGACCCGAAGACGCGGACGCTCGACGTCGCCTTCACGGTCAAGGAAGGTCCCGAGGTCTATGTCCAGCGCATCGACATCACCGGGAACGTGCGCACCCAGGACAAGGTGATCCGGCGCGAGTTCCGGCTGGTCGAGGGCGACGCTTTCAACGCGACGAAGCTCCACCGCTCGGAGCAGCGCATCAAGAATCTCGGCTTCTTCAAGAAGGTCGACGTCACCAACACGCCGGGCAGCGCGCCCGACAAGACCATCATCCACGTCAACGTGCAGGAGCAGTCGACCGGCGAGTTTCAGATCGGCGTCGGCTATTCGACCACCGATGGCCCGCTCGCGAATGTCGGCATTCACGAGCGCAACCTCCTGGGCCGCGGCCAGGACCTGCGCATCGACACGACGATCGCCTACCGCACGCAGCAGGTCGATCTGAGCTATACCGAGCCCTATTTCCTCGACCGCAATCTCGCCGCGGGCTTCGACCTGTTCGCGCTTCAGCGCGACAACACGACCTATTCCGGCTATCAGCAGCAATCCTTTGGCGGCTCGCTACGCGCCGGCTATCAATTCAGCGAGGCGCTGCGCCAGACGCTCACCTACACCATCCGCGAGGACACGATTAAGGACATCGTCGCCGGCTCCTCGCAATTCATTCTCGATCAGGCCGGCTCGCGCATCGCCTCGATCGTCGGCGAGCAACTCCTCTACGACAAGCGCGACAGCCGGCTACGGCCGACCTCGGGCTATTACCTCCAGCAAAGCACCGACGTCGCGGGGTTGGGCGGCGAGGTCCATTTCCTGCGCAACGGGGTGAGCGCCGGCTATTACTATCCGGTCGCGCCCAGTTGGGTGGCGCAGGTGACGGGCGAGGCGGGCTATATCTTGGGGCTCGGCGAGGATGTGCGCATCGAGGATCGCTATTTCATCGGCGGCGACAATTTCCGCGGTTTTTCCACCGGTGGCATCGGCCCGCGCGACACGACGAGCAACGATTCTCTCGGCGCCAATGCCTATTGGCTCGGTTCGCTCCAGCTCAACATGCCCTTGGGCCTGCCCAAGGAGTTCGGCCTCGGCGGCCATGTTTTCACTGATTTCGGCAGCGCCTGGTCGGTCGATGCCAAGGGCCCGACCGTGGCCGATTCCAGCGCCATTCGCGTCTCTGTCGGCTACGGCTTCTCCTGGGACTCCCCGGTCGGGCCGGTCCGCATCGATTTCGCGATTCCGATCGTGAGGAAGGCCTTCGACAAAAAGGAATTCTTCCGCGTCGGGTTCGGATCGCGGTTCTAGATGGCGTGTCCGCGGCGGCTCGTTCTGACCGCGCTCGCGGCTCTCATCCTCTTGGTCGGGTGGCCTGCAGCGACGCCGGCGCAGCCGGTGGCGGCCCCGGTCATCATCATCGTCGATGTGCAGCAGATCCTGCGCGATTCGCTCGTCGCCAAGGACGTGCAGCGCCAGATGTCACAGCGCACCGAGACCTACACCAAGGCGGTGACGGCACGTGAGAACGCGTTGCGCAAGACGCAGGCCGAACTCGAGCGCCAGCGCAACGTCTTGGCGCCGGACGCGTTCAACGTCAAAATGCGCGATTTCCAGCAGCGCTACGACGCGCTCGATCACGGTGTTCAGGTGACGCGCCAAGGGCTGCAACAGGCCTATAATGACGCCATGACCAAGGTCGAGAACACGGCGCTCCAGATCATCGCCGACATCGCCGCCGAACGTAAGGCCAATCTCGTCGTTACCAAGGCCGCGGTGCTGTTCGAGGCGCCGGGTCTTGACATCACCCAGGAGGTGATCCGGCGGCTCGACGCGAAACTGCCGCACGTCGTGCTCGCTGCCCCGCGGCAGCCCGATCTCGACGCGCCGGCGTCTGGCGCCATCGAGACCGCTCCGCCCAGCAACGGCGCGATCACGCCGCGCGCGCCCGGGCCGGTGATGCCGGCGCCGCTCCTCGGCCCGCGCTGACCATGGCCGATCCGCGCTATTTTCGCGTCGCCGCGCCGTTGGAGGTCGGAGAGATCGCGCGCCGCGTCGGTGCCGAGATCGCGGGCGCGGGCGAGGCGGGGCGCATGTTGCGCGACGTCGCTCCGCTCGAAGCCGCGACAGCGGACGATCTCTCCTTCCTCGACAACCGGCGTTATGTCGAGGCGTTCCGCAAGACCCGCGCCGGCGCGATCATCGTGCATCCGAAGTTCGTGCCCGAAGCGCCGCCAGGCGCGACCTTGCTGCTGGCGCAAGCGCCTTATCGCGCCTATGCCCGCGCCGCGCAGCTCTTCTACCCGGATCCGCCGCCCGAGGCGGCCCGCGCGTCCAGCGCGGTGATCGATCCGAGCGCCGTGCTCGGCGAAGGCTGCGCCGTCGACGCCAATGCCGTGATCGCCGCCGAGGCACAGATCGGGCGGCGCTGCGTCATCGGCGCCAATGCCGTGATCGGCCGGGCGGTGCTATTGGGCGATGATTGCCGCGTCGGCGCCAATGCCAGCCTCAGCTACTGCATCCTCGGCGCGCGGGTGCGGATCTTTCCCGGGGCGCGCATCGGCCAGGACG
>JBJKPV010000382.1:0-3712 GCA_046706015.1 Allostellaceae bacterium
CCAACTCGCATAGAGTGGGCGAACGTTATCGGCGTACCGGCGCGTAACGGCGAGAAAAAATGCCGGCCGGCCGCCTCAATCAGGGAGGAAAACATGCACAAAAGGGGGTTCCGTCCCGCCGCCATCCTCGGCGCGCTGGCCGGCATGCTGAGCTTCGCGGCGGTTGCGCAGGCGACCGATCTCATCTACGGCGCCGGCATCCCGGCGAAATCCGATGAAATCGGAATCGGGGTGCAGAGCTACGCCGATGATCTCGCCAAAATGTCGGGCGGCTCGCTCAAGATGAAGATCCTGGCCGGCGGCCAGGTGGTGAGCCTCAACGACACGCTCGCGGCCTTGCGCAACGGCACGATCGACGCGGGCTTCGTCGTGCCCGTCTTCACCCGCAAGGAATTGAAGAACACCAACGTCATCTACGACACCGAGATCTTCGGCGACGACCCCGCGGCAATCACCGGGGCCGCCAACGAGACGATGCTGTTCGACTGCCCCGAATGCATCAAGGAATTCCACGACAACGGCGCGGTCTATCTCGGCTCCTTCGGCAACAACAACAAGGGCCTCATCTGCCGCAAGGAGGTGAAGACCTTGGCCGATGTGAAGGGCCTGAAGATTCGCGCCGTCGGCGCCACCACGCGGCTTATCGCCGCCATGGGCGGGGTGCCCGTCTCGATGGGACCGCCCGAGGCAACCACCGCGCTCGAGCGCGGCGCGATCGATTGCGTCCACGGCGTCATCACCTGGCTGCAGAATTTCGGCTATTGGGACGTGGCGAAATACGTGCTCGAGACGCCGCTCGGCAGCCCGCGCACCATCAGCTCGGTCGTCTTCGCGCGCAGCGCCTGGGAGAAGCTGACGCCAGCGCAGCGCAAGATCGCCGTCGACGCGGTGCCGATGCATCTGGCGCGCATGGTCTATCTCGTCAACGTCGCCGCCGACGCCAAGGTCAAGGCGATCGCGATCAAGGAAAAGCACGTGACCTTCCATGAGGGCGGCAAGGACTTCACCGACCTGGTCGCGAAGTTCCGCCAGGGCGAGCGCACCAAGATCCCCGAGCTGTTGAAGCAGCAGCTCGGCGTCCAGGACGCGCAGAAGATCTTCAGCGCCTTCGAGAAGAACCTCGCCAAATGGGAGAAGATGGCGAAGGACCAGGATTTGAAGGACCATATGGACCTGATGGCCGCCGCCTATAAGCGCGAGATCTACGGCAAGCTCGATCCGAACAAGCTCTGATCGATCGCCGTTCTGTCGCTGCACGAGCCCGCGCCGCCCGGCGCGGGCTCTTTGCTTGTCAGTTCATCATATTGGGCAAATAGAGCGAGATCTCGGGGAAGGCGATCAGCAGGGTCATGATGAAGACCTCGCAGAGGAGGAACCAGCCCACCCCCTTGAAGATCGTCTCGAGCGGAATCTCGTCGCCAACCACGGTCTTGATGACATAGACGTTGAACCCGACCGGCGGCGTCAGCAGCCCGATCTCGAGATATTTGACGACGATGACGCCGAACCAGATGAGGTCGAGACCGAGCTTTTCGAACATCGGCACGAAGACCGGCACGGTGATGAGGAGGATGCCGAGCGGATCGAGGAACATGCCGAGGATGAGGTAGACGACCGAGGCGCCGATCACCAGGAGGATCGGGTTGACCGCCCAGCTGCCGATCAGATCGGCGAGATAGAAGGGCATGCCCGAGAGCGCCATGTATTTGGTCAGCAGGATCGCGCCGACCGCGACGAAAAGCAGCCGCGAGGTGCTGGTGAGCCCGTCGCGCAGGCTTTCGACGAACACTTCCTTGGTCAGTTTGCCTTGCGCGAAAGCGATCACGTAAGCGAGAAAGGCGCCGAACGCGCCCGCCTCGGTCGGGGTGACGAGCCCACCCAGCAGCCCGCCGATGATGCCGAGAATAAGGCAGAGGATCGGCCAGATGTCGCGCAGCGAGCGCCAGCGCTCGGCGCTGGTCACATCGACATCGATTTTGGGCGCGATCTCGGGCGTGATGATGCAGCGCGCGATCAGCATCGCCGCGTAGACCACCGCCGTCAGGATCCCCGGCAGCACCCCCGCGATCAGCAGCTTCGTGACCGAGGTCTGGGTGAAGATGCCGTAAAGCACGAAGGCGATCGAAGGCGGGATCAGCGCGGCGAGCGTGCCGGCGGCCGCGACGGTGCCGGTCGCAAGGCTCTTGTCGTAGCCCGCCTTCAGCATTTCGGGGATGGCGATCGAGCCCATCGCCGCGGCCGAGGCGACGCTCGAGCCCGAGGCGGCGGCAAAGCCGGCGCAGGCGAAGTTGGTCGCGACCGCGAGCCCGCCCGGAAGCCGCGCGAACCATAATCGCGCCGCGGTGAAGAGCGAGCTCGATATCCCCGAGCGATGCGCAATCGCGCCCATCAGCACGAACATCGGGATGGCCGACAGCTCCCAGCTCGCCATGAAATCATAGGGCGCGGAGCGCAGCATGCCGAGCGCCACGTTGAGGCCGCGCAGATACCAGATGCCGACGATCGACACGCTCGCCAGGGCGACGCCGATCGGCACGCGCAGCGCGAGCAGGATCAGCGCCGCAGCCAGCGAAATGATGCCCAGATCCAGTTCCGACAAATCGATCCCCCCGCGCCGCGCCGACCCCTAGCGCGCCAAGAAGCCCCGGAAATCCTCGATCATGCGCAGCAGCACGGCGCAGGCCATGACGCCGGCGCCGAGCGGCAGGAACCAGCGCGTCGGCCAGGCGATGAGCTCGGTGGTGCCCGCTTGCCGCACCTCGCCGATCGCCGTCATGTGCACCGCGGATTGACCGGTGTTCCAGGTCAAGACGGCGAGGAAGGTGAGCGTCAGCAAGCCGGCACCGACCTCGAGCAGGCTGAGCCAGCGCCGCGGCATCCAGCTGGTGAAGAGCTCGACCACGATCTGGCCCTGGCGCCGCGTGACATAGGCGAAGGGCAGGATCGTCACCATCACCATGTAATAATAGGTGACGGTCTCGAGCGTGCCGGTGAGCGGGTGGTTGAAGACAAAGCGACCGGTCACGTCGGCGACGACGTGCAGGACCATCAGCACCATGCCGATCGCGCCCAGAATCGCGAGCGCGTTGCTCGCATATCCGGTCAGCCTGTCGAGCCGGCCAAAGAGCTTCATGAGGCCCCCCTCCCCGTGGCGGGATACCGCTTGCGCGCGGCATCGATTGTTGTTCCCGCTTTCTTCCGACCTTATCGGATTAGCCGTTGCCACGCAAACGGCAAGACGCGAGCGAGCGAGCAAGACCGGCGCAGGTTTGCGGCCCCCGCATGCGAGAGAGAACGTCGCGCCCCCTGCTCCGCGCCGCCGCCCTGCGCTAAATTCGCGGCACGCCGTCGAGCGGCGATGAAGGGTTGGCGATGAGAAAAACGGTCCGGCGATGAGAATGCCCGTCGGCTTCGGCATGCTGCGCGAGACGCTGGCGCTCCGCCCCTATCGCCTTTTCGTCATCGGCACGCTCTCATCGAATGTCGGCCAATGGGTGCAGCGCGTCGCGATCGGCTGGCTAACCTGGGAGTTGACCCATTCGACCGCCTGGCTCGGCGGCATCGCCATCGCCGAGGCGACGCCGACCATCGCGCTGGGCTTCGTCGCCGGCACCTTGGTCGATCGCGCCGATCAAGTGAAACTGTTGCGCCTCACGCAAAGTTTCTCGCTGCTCTACGCCGCAGCGCTCGCCTTCTTCACCTTGAGCGGCTT
>JBJKPV010000383.1:0-3886 GCA_046706015.1 Allostellaceae bacterium
GCGCGCCGCGACCGGATTCCGTGGTATGGCGAAGGGCCGATGCCGCTCGATAAGCTGTGCAAGGACAGCCGCGATGGCCCGCTTTATCTTCCGCTCCATCCCGGCGCCGAGCGTTTCTGGCGCGAGCGTGGCTATCTTCCCTGAGGAGAGCGCCGCAACATCGGCTTGCGATCAAGTGAGATCAGGCAATGCGGATCATCTCCTATAGCGAGAACGGGGCGCCGCGGATCGGCGTTGTCACGGGCGCCGATCGTTTCTTGCCTGTCGCCGATATTGCGCCGAGCCTGCCGACGACGCTGCGCGCGCTGATCGCGCTGCCCGATGGGCTCGTGCGCTTGCGCGAGGCCGTCGGCGGCAAGGCGGGCACGCGCAGCCTGGCCGCGGTGAGCTTCCTTCCCGTCATTCCCGACCCGCATGTCACCTGGGCCTTGGCGCTCAACTTCAAGAAGCATATCGAAGAGACGGGCCTCACGACCTCGAAGGAATTTCCGCATCTCTTCATCCGCTCGCCCGCCTCCCTTGTCGGCCATAACCAGCCGCTGCTTTGTCCGCCGCCGGCAATCGCCAAGGAATTCGATTACGAAGGCGAGCTGGCGGTGATCATCGGCCGCGGCGGTCGGCACATTCCGATCGACAAGGCTTTCGACCACATCGCCGGTTTCTCGTGCTTCAACGAGGGCTCGGTGCGGGAGTATCAGCGCCACAACCGCAATTTCGGCCTCGGCAAGAATTTCGAGCGCTCGGGCAGCGTCGGGCCGTGGCTCATGACCGTAGACGAATTCGGCGATCCCAAGAAGCAGCGCGTCATCACGCGCTTGAACGGCATCGAGCGCCAGAACGCGCCGCTCGACGACATGCTGTTCTCGGTCGAACAGGTCGTTCATTACCTTTCCGCCGGTTACACGCTGCAGCCCGGCGATATGATCGCCATGGGCACGCCCGGGGCGCTGCCGCCGCATCCGGGCGAGACCCTCCAGCCGGTCGGGCGCCACAAGATCCTCGGCCCGGTGAACATGAAGCCCGGCGACAAAGTCGAGGTCGAAATCACCGGTCTCGGCGTGCTCGCCAATCCGATCGCCGCCGACGCGGACGCGTCATACCGTCCGGCATGACGGCGGAGGGACGTCCGACCGGCGCTGGGCCTTAGAGAACTCACTCCGCGACGAGCGCGGGAACAAAACCAAGCCGCTGCGAGATCGCCGCGGCAATGCTTCTCAGCAACGTTGCTGGGCGCGACGTCGTGTTGGCGGGCAGATGTTCGGGGCCGCCGAGAAGCGCGATGCTTGCGATGATGCGTCCGCGATGGTCGAAGATCGGCGCGGCGACGGCGGCGACGCCAGGGACCAAATCGCCTTGGACCACGGCAAGACCGGAGCGCCGGATCTCTTCGGCTGCAGGCTTCGACAATATGTGGTGCGCCGTAGCCGCCGCTTTGCCGTTTGAGCCGCGCGAGTTCGGGAGTAGCGGCTCGATCTCCTGCTGGGGCAGGTAGGCGGCAAATACCCGTCCGACCGCGCTGCGCAGAATCGGCAGGGTCGAACCGACGCGCACGTTCATGAAGACCGGTCGGCTGCTCTCCTCGATGCGGATGACGACGGGCCCGGCGTCGCTCCACACGGCCAGAACCGCGGTCTCGCCGCTCTCGTCGCGCAACCGCGTCAGGAAGCCGGACGCGATCCGCGCGACGTCGAGAGAGTGGAGCCCGGCCAATCCCAGGGCGATCGCGGCGGGGCCGATGCCATAGCGCCCGTCCTCGGAATCCTGCGCCACCAACGCCGCACGCGCGAGGCTGACCAAGTAGCGGTGAACCTTCGCCGCCGGCATTTCGCATCGCCGCGCCAGATCCTTCAATTGCAGCGGCTGCGCGGCCTTCGCCATCGCCGCGAGAATGCGGCCCGCGACCTCGACGGACTGAATGCCGAGGCGTTCACGCGTGGCGGTGGTTTTTTTCCTCATGGCGCGCGGCGGCATCGGGTGCGACCGAGAAATTGGGGTGCGATTGACGTTATATATTATACGATATATTTTACCTAATACGATAAAGAGGCAGGGAGGCGGAATTGGAAGAGCAAGCCCCATCCGTGATTTGTCCGGCCACCCAGCCGGTGATGCGCAACGAATGGTATGCGGTCGCGTTCTCGCACGAGGTCGATGCGAAGAAGCCGCTGCAGCGCTATTGCTGCGGCGACCGGTTGGCGCTTTTCCGAACCGAACAGGGCGCGCCGGTCGCGCTTTACGACCGATGCCCTCATCGCGGCTCGCCGCTTTCGCTCGGCAAAATCGCCGACGACACGCTGCAATGTCCCTATCATGGCTTCCGCTACGGCGCCTCGGGCAAATGCGTGCGCGTGCCGAGCCAGGCGGCGATCACCCCGGAGCTTTCCGTCCACAGCTATCCGGTGATCGAGAAAGGCGGGTTCATCTGGGTGTGGCCGGGCACTTCGGAGGCCGCCGATCAGGCGCGACTCCCCGACTGCCATGATTTCGGACTCGACCGCGAGGGATGGACCGCGAAGCCCTATCTGATGCTCGAAATCAAGTCGAATTACGCGCTGCTGTTCGAAAACCTTCTCGATACCTCGCACATTTCGTTCCTGCACGGCACGGCGCTGGATGGCGGCCGGATGGCGACGTCCACCTTCCGCATCGAGAGCGAGGACAAGATCGTCCGCATCATTCGCGAATTGAAGGGCGATACGCCGACGCCATCCAACACCAAACAATACGGCTTGACTGGCGTTACGGTCTTCGATCGGCAACTCATGTCGATCGCCTATCTGCCGAACCTGCACATCATCCGTAACACCTTCACTTTTCCCGACCGCCCCGGCCATCCGCCCCATATCCGGATCAATGTCATGCCGATCACACCCTCGCGCGAGAATGAACTCTATCAATTCCTGACCCTGACGACGTCCTATCCCGAATTGCATCCGCCGGAGCTTGTCGAGGGGATGCGCGCCGTTCTCGATGAGGATCGTGTGGTTCTCGAAGCGATCCAGGATCTCTACGATGAGGGCGGGCCGGATCTGCCGGAATGGAGCGTCAACGCGGATGTCGCGGGGCTTCGCGCCCGGCGCAGGCTGGCGGCGCTCGCCGCGGCGTGATTTCGGGCGAACAGCTCTGAACGAGGACAGCGATGCTCAAAGTCTACAGTTATTTCAATTCAATCTGCACGCAGAAGGTTTTCATCACCTTGGCGGAAAAAAGCGTCGACTACGTGACGCAGAACGTCGATCTCTTCCGCAACGAGCAGTTCTCGCCCGATTATCTCAAGATCAACCCGAAAGGCGTCGTGCCGGCGCTCGACCATGACGGCCGCATCGTCATCGAATCGACGCTCATTTGCGAATACCTCGATGACTGCTTCCCCGCTATGCGCCTCGTGCCGGAGGATCCGTTCTTGCGCGCGCGCATGCGCTTGTGGAGCAAGTCGGTCGACGAGCAACTCTTCGAGGCGACGCGCGAGCTCAGCTTTTCGGCGATGTTCCGCGAGCGCATGCGGGGCATGACCGAGGAACAGCGCCAGGGCCGCTATCAGAATGTCGGCGATCCGATCAAGCGCGCGCGGCTGATCTCGACCTACGAGGAAGGCGTCGATAGCCCTTACGTTTTCCAAGGCATCGGCGCCTTCGAGATGGCCTTCGACAAGATGGAAAAGGATTTGGCCGCCGGCGGTCCGTGGCTCGTCGGCGCGCAGATGACGCTCGCGGACGTCAATATGATGCCGTTTGTGGCGCGCCTGGCCTATCTCGATCTGCTCGATGTCTGGGTCGCCGATCGTCCCGCGACGCAGGATTGGTGGCGGCGCGTGCAGGCCTTGCCGAGCTTCACTGCGTCGATTTCCAAGAAAGTTTCGGCGGCCGATTTCGACGCGATGAAGAAG
>JBJKPV010000384.1:0-7307 GCA_046706015.1 Allostellaceae bacterium
GAATTTGTCGTAGGTCTCCTGCATGGAGACGGAAGCGGAATAGGCCGAGGGGAAGAGCCCCGGAAGCTGCGACAACTCGACCAACGGGAAACGGCCCGGGGTCGAGCCGAGAAGGACAAAGCCGAAATCGGCCACGCCCGTGCGCACGAGGTCATATTGCCGCGGCACCGGTCCCATCTGGCTCGAGGGGAAGACCTCGATCTTCACCCGCCCGCCGGACTTGTCCATGATTTCCTTGGACCAACGCTCGATCTCGCTGGTGATGAAATTGCCGGGCGGATTGTAGTCGGTGTACTTGAACTGGAATTGCTGTGCCTGGGCGGGGTGCGGAGCCGCACCGATCGCCGTCAACGCCGCCGCCGCGGCCCCAAACATTGCCGCCAACGCCCCCCAACGCATCTTGTCCCCCCTTGATCTTAAAGACGCGGCGCCAGTTTGTTGGAGCGCGTGACGGCGGTCAAGCCCGCGCTTGGCGCTTCTCGCCTTCATGTGATCGGCGGTGGTGCGCCGTGAGCCCTTGTCTTGACGATCGGTGAAGCGGCTTGATAGATGTCCGCGCCATGACCAGTCCATTGCAAGGCGCGCGCGTCCTCGAGGTCGGCCAGTTCATCGCCGGCCCCTATGCCGGCATGCAGCTCGCCGATCTCGGCGCCGAAGTGGTCAAGATCGAGCGTCCGGGCTCGGGCGACCCGTTCCGGGTCTTCGGCGCGGGCGGCGGCGCCCAGGGCTACAGCTCCAATTTCACCGCCTTCAACCGCAACAAGCGCAGCGTCACGATCGATCTGTCCGACCATAAGGGCCGCGAGGTTTTCCTCGCCCTGGCGCGTCGCGCCGATGTCGTCTTGGAGAATTTTCGGCCGGGGGTGATGAAACGCCTCGGCATCGATTGCGACACCTTGCGCGCCGCCGATCCGCGTCTGGTCTATTGCTCGATCGCCGGCTTTGCCGAGGACGGCCCGTTCCGCGACCAGCCGGCCTATGACACGATCGGCCAGGCGCGCTCCGGCATTCTCGGCATGTTCGTCGAGGCGGATGATCCGCGCATGCGCGGCCCGACCATTTCCGATCAGATCACCGGCATGCAGGCGAGCAACGCGGTGCTCGCCGCCTTGTTCGAGCGCGAGCGGACCGGCAAAGGCGCGCGCGTCGAGATTACCTTGCTCGAGGCGAGCATGTATTTCATGCCCGATTCCTTCACCGCCTATACCCAGGGCGGCGTGGTGATGGGGCCGCAGACCCGCGCCGCGATCTCATTGGCACTCACCTTCGCCTGCGCCGACGGGCTCCTGGCGCTCCACCCGTCCTCGACGGAGAAATTCTGGCGCGGGTTGTTGGCCGCGCTCGAGCGCCCCGATATCGGCGACGACGCGCGCTTCGTCGACCGGCCGGGCCGGATCAAGAATTTTCAGGCGCTGATCGAGGTCTTTCGCCCGGTCTTTGCCGCGCGCACGCGTGCCGCCTGGATGGAGCGTCTCGCGCTCCATGATGTGCCGAGCGCGCCGGTGCATTCGATTCCCGAGGCGATGGCGGATCCCGAAGTCGCTCATCTCGGGCTCTTTTACGAATACGAGCATCCGCGCTTTGGCAGGCTGACCGGCATGCATCGCTCGGCGCGGATCGATGGCGAGCGCGAGAGCGATCCGCTGCCGCCGCCTGCGCTCGGCGAGCACACCGAACATTACTTGCGCGAAGCCGGCATTGCCGCGGCCGAGATCGACCGTCTGCGCGATACCGGCATCATCTGATCAGGCGATAGGTTTTTCGAAGTTCCGTTACGCGACGTGGCGCGCGCCGCGCTGCATATAGGCGCCGCCGTCGCGCCAAGAATCGAGGCGCACGACCTTGCGGCCGCTTTGGGCGCGGCGCGAGGCGAGCAGCGCGAGGACGTAGCGCCGCCGGTTCTTCAGCCAGTGCAGATCCTCGAGCTCCTCCGCCTGCCGGCCATAGGTGCGGCGGAGCGTCGCAAGGAGCTGGTCGATCTCCTTGAGGTCGAGCCGCAATTGCGGCGTCGTCGTCACCACGTAGCGTGCGCTGCGCAGGGCGTGCTTCACTCAGTGCTCCGCGACCTGCTGATAGCCGGCTGGGATCATGCCGGCGGATTGGGGCGCGAAATCCTGTGCCCGGATCGCGCCTACCGTCACCACCAGAAAGGCGAGGAGGATCGCCACGGCGGTGAGTCCGGCGTTGAGTCGGGCGCAAAACGCGTTGATCTCGCGGGCCATTTCCGTCAATTCGCGCTTCATGGTCGGTCTCGTAGCAATTCGAAGAATGAGAACAAAGCCTATGCGCGCCGAGCCGAAGCGGATTGATGTCGATCAATTCGCCGGGCCGAAACCGGCTACTCAGTAATAGTCCTAATGATTTAATTCGTGGTGAATGGGGCGGACGGCGGATCGGCCGCGCGCAGGCTTGATCCAGATCAAGGTCACCAAGAGCCGGTCATGGTGTGCTCGTCTCGTCGCGCCGAGGCGCGACACCTCCCTACCACTTGGGGCTCCCGCCGCGTTGCGGCGCGGAGCCTTTTTTATCGGGTCCGCTAGTCGGGGCCGATTGGCGTCGGCGTTCGCGGCATGCGCATAATACCGGGCATTCCATGGAGGGTCCGCATGCCGAAGAAGATTCCCGCCCTGCCGCCGCCCATGAGCCATCACCGCTATGAGAGCCGGCTGCTCCGCCTCCAGATCGAGCTCGTCAAGTTGCAGCGCCAGGTGATCGAGCACGGTCAACGCGTGCTGGTCATCTTCGAAGGCCGCGATGCCGCCGGCAAGGACGGCACCATCAAGCGCATCGTCGAGCATATGAGCCCGCGCGAAACGCGCGTGGTGGCCCTGGGGCCGCCCACCGATCGCGATCAAAGATCGTGGTATTTCGAGCGCTATGTCGCTCATCTCCCGGCCGGCGGCGAGATCGTGCTGTTCAATCGCAGCTGGTACAACCGTGCCGGCGTCGAGCGCGTGATGGGATTCTGCAAGCGCGCCGAGACCGAGGAATTTCTCGAAACCGTGCCGAATTTCGAAGCCATGCTGGTGCGCGCCGGCATCACGGTCGTCAAATACTATCTCGATATCTCGAAGCGCGAGCAGAAACAACGCCTCGCCGAACGGCGCCACGATCCGCTGAAGCAATGGAAGCTCAGCCCGATCGACGCCAAGGCGCCAAAGCTCTGGAGCGCTTACAGCAAGGCGCGGGACGCCATGCTCGAGCGCACGCACAGCGTCGCTGCGCCCTGGACGATTGCGCGCGCCGACGACAAGGATCACGCGCGGCTGAATATCATTCGCGATCTCCTGTGGCGGCTCGATTATCCTGGCCGGCATCGGCGGCTGCGCCGGCCCGATCCGGTTGTCGTGGTGCCCTATGATTCGACCTGCCGCGAGCGCGGCTTCATCGCCGCTTGAGCCAGATCAAAGGCGGGGCTGCGTCTCGGACCTAGCCTTCTTTTCCGGAGAGGAACGGAAAAGGAGACGCATCGATGACATCCATGGAGATTGCCTATCTTACCCTCGTTGTCGCTGCCACCGTCATTTTCATGGCGACCTTGGCAGGGGTTACGTGGTGGACCAATCGGCGCTAAACCATGCGGCATGCAGGATGACGATCAGCGCGCTGTCATCGCCTTCCTTGAGCGCGGCGAGAGCTACGGCCGGTCTGCCGCGACGCCGCGGCGGATCGATACGCATATCTCGGTCGTGTTTCTGGTGGACGACCGCGTCTTCAAGCTGAAGCGCGCGGTTCAGTTCTCCTTCGTCGATTACCGCGCGCTCGCGGCGCGCGAGCGGTTTTGCCGCGCCGAGCTGGCGCTCAACCGCCGCACCGCGCCAGGGCTCTATCTCGGCGTGCGCGCGATCAGTCGCGACAAGACCGGCGCGCTGCAATGGGGCGAGGATGGCACCGTGCTCGACTGGGTGGTCGAGATGCGCCGCTTCGAGGAGAGCGACCTCTTCGATCGCATGGCCCAGGCCGGCCGGCTCGATGCGGGGCTGATGCGCAAGCTCGCCGACGCGATTGCCGCGTTTCACGCCCAGGCCGAACCCACGCCGCGCTTCGGAAGTGCTGCGGCGATGCGGACGATCATCGACGACAATCATCGCTATCTCGAGGCGGGCGCGCCGCCGCTGGCGCGAGAGGCGGTCGAGGATTTGCGTGTCGCCTCGCTCGCGGCGCTCGGCCGGGTCGGCGCGCTGCTCGATGCGCGTCGCGATGCCGGGCAAGTACGGCGCTGCCACGGCGATCTTCATTTGCGCAATATCTGCCTCTTTGCCGGCGAGCCGACCTTGTTCGATTGCATCGAGTTCAGCGACGAGGTCGCCTGCATCGACGTGCTCTACGACCTCGCTTTCCTCCTGATGGATCTGGAGCATCGCGGATTGCGACCGCTCGCCAGCGTGGTCTTCAACCGTTATCTCGATCGCACGCAAGAGGAGGACGGTCTCGCCACGCTGCCGCTGCTGATGTCGATCCGGGCGGCAATCCGCGCCAAGGTCGCGCTCGCATCGCTTGAAGCCGGTGCCGGCACCGACGCGGGCGAGGCGCGGGCCTATCTCGATCTCGCGCGCGCGCTGCTTCGCCCCGCCCGGTCCCGTCTCATCGCCGTGGGTGGTCTCAGCGGGACGGGGAAGTCGACTTTGGCCGCCGGGCTTGCGCCCGATCTCGTACCGGCGCCCGGGGCGCGCGTGATCCGCAGCGATGTGCTGCGCAAGACGCTGATGCAGGTCGCACCCGAGACGCGCCTGCCGCCTTCGGCCTATACCGCCGAGGTCAATGCGCTTGTCTATGACGCGCTGCGCCAGCGAGCCGTCGACGCGCTCGCCGCCGGCTACAGCGCGGTCGTCGACGCGACCTTCATCGATGACCACCAGCGCGCGGACATCGCCGCCGCCGCCGCCGAAGCCGGGGCGCCTTTTGCGGGCCTATGGCTGGAAGCGCCGCAATCCGTCCTTGCCGGGCGGATCGATGCGCGCAGCGGCGATGCGTCGGATGCGGACCGTGCCGTGCTTATGCGTCAGCTGACGGCCGAGACCGGGATGATCGCTTGGCCGCGGGTCGATGTCGGCGGCACGCCCGCCGCCGCGCGCGCCGCCGCGCGCGCCGCGCTGGCTTCCTTTATGGATTGATCTTGCTTCCCGCCGCCAAGGCCAAGCGAACCAGATCCGACAGGCTGCGCGCCTCGAGCTTTTCCAGGACGCGGGCGCGGTGCACCTCGACCGTGCGCGGCGAGATGTCGAGCGCCGCCGCGATCACCTTGTTCTGCTTGCCGCGGACAAGCTCATCGAACACGTCGCGCTCGCGCGGCGTCAGCAAGGCGAGTTTCTGCCGCGCGGCCTCGCCCGCTTCCGCCTCCGCCTGACGTTCGGAAAAACGCGACTGCGCCTGGCGGATCGAATCGAGGATCGCATCGCCGGTGAAGGGCTTTTCGACGAAGTCGACCGCGCCCGCCTTCATCGCCCGTACGGCGAGCGCGACGTCGCCGTGGCCGGTCATGATGATGACCGGAAAATCGAGGCTCATTTGCGCCAGCCGGTTCTGCATCTCGATACCGTCGAGTTCGGGCATCCGGACATCGGAAACGACGCAGCCAGGCGGAAGGCCCGGGGCGTCCTTGAGGAAATCGAGCGCCGAGGCGAAGGTCGCGACTTCGAATCCGGCAGCCTCGAATTGCAGGGCGAGCGAATCCCGCACCGCCTCGTCATCGTCGACGACGTAAATCTTGCCTTGCTGTTCCACCGCGCCATCCTGCCAATAAGCCTCAAATTTGCGCAACCTGACGAAAAATGACAAGTCTTTTCAGCGGGTTGTGGGCTTTGTCGGACGTAATTGCGGCGTTACGTAGAAATGCTTACGCACAATTCCGAATTTCGGAAGCCCCCCCGTCCGGCGATGATGCGGTTAACGACGAACCCCATCAGGAGCACCGACAATGCCCGCCCTCGCCACAGCCAGCCGTCCAGAAATGAACCGCGCCGCGGCCATCTTCGCGAATCGGAGCACCGCCGCCGCGGAGGGCGTCGCCACCATGGAGCGCATTGGCGTCGTCATCACGGTCGCGCGGGAGCAGACGCTCTTTGTCGAGGGCGATCCGGCCGAATGCTATTTCAAGGTCGTGAAGGGCGCGATCCGCAGCTGCAAGCTCTTGGCGGATGGGCGCCGCCATATCGGCGATTTCTTCCTCCCCGGCGATTTCATCGGTCTCGATGCGGTGGAGGACTATTCCTTCACGGCCGAGGCGGTCGCGCCGACGACGCTAATCCGCTACGCCCGCCGCAAGGTGGATGCGCTCGCCGAACACGATCCGCGCGTGGCGAAATCCTTCGTCGAGATCATGCGCGCGAGCCTCTTGGCGGCCCATGACCGCATGACCTTGCTGGGCCGGATGAGCGCGATGGAGCGGATCGCCAGCTTCCTCATCGGCCTCGCCGATCGCTCCAAGGATGCGCGGATCGAATTGCCGATGACCCGCACCGACATCGGCGATTATCTCGGCCTGACGATGGAGACGGTGAGCCGCGCCTTCAGTCAGCTCAAGAATGACGGCGTGATCCGGCAATGCGGCGCGCATGAGGTGGCGATCGCCGACCGCGACGCACTCGAGGCGCTCGCCGACGCCGCCTGACACGCGGCCCGAAGGGCAGCCCTGAAGCGGGAGTGACGGCCATGACCGGTCATTATCACGCGGTCCTTTGGATCGATCATCACGAAGCGCGAATCATCGCTTTCAACGCCGACCGGGCCGAGGAAGAGATCGTTCACCCGGCGCACGCCCCGCGCCATCTTCACGCCAAGGCCGGCAGCGCGGCGGGCACGCATGTGACGGACGAGCCCGAATTCTATCGCGACGTCTGCCATTCACTCGACGACGCCAAGGCGGTGCTGGTCGCGGGTCCTTCGACGGCCAAGACCGAATTCGTCAAATATCTCCATCGCAACGCGCCGGAGACGCTCGATCGCATCTCGGGCATTGAGACGCTCGGTCGCGTCAGCGATCGCCAATTGCTGGCCGAGGGACGTCGTTACTTCGCGCAGGCCGATCGCATGCGGCCGCAGCAGGGTTAGCGGGATCGGTTGAGGAGCGAGCCGGGCCGGACGCAGCCCGGCACGGCGGTATCGTGGCGGGCCCGTTCAGAACCCGCCGGTGGTGTTGTTGGCCATCAGGCTCGTGCCCTCGGCGTCGAGGGCTTGCTGGTAGAAATCCGGAATGCGCACGGTCAGCTCCGCCGCGACCAGGATGGTCAGAACCACGGCAACCGCGACCAGCCCGGCATTGAGGCGGGCGCAGAACCCATCGATGCTCTTCAGCAAGCCTTCCATCT
>JBJKPV010000385.1:0-10451 GCA_046706015.1 Allostellaceae bacterium
CTCGGTACTCGCGCCAACCAGGGTAGCGAATGTCAAATCCACTCCACTAGCGAACAGGGAGCCATAGGCAACCATGGACACAAATGATCTTGCCGAAGCGCCGCGCGCACCGTCTTTCCCGAGTGCGTCCGATGTCGCGCGCCTCAGACGCGCATTGCGAGGGGATTTGATCCTGCCCGACGATGCTGGTTACGCCGAGGCGTGCCGGGTCTGGAACGGCATGGTCGACAAAAGGCCGGCGATGATCGCCTATTGCGCGGGAGCCGACGATGTCACCGCGGCGATCGAATTTGCCCGCGCGCACGGCCTTCGCCCCGCGGTACGCAGCGGCGGGCACAATGTCGCGGGCTCTTGCCTCTGCGATGGTGGCTTGGTCATCGATCTGTCGCGCATGAAGCGGATCGAGATCGATCCTGCGCGTCGACTCGCGCGCGCCGAGGCCGGCTTGATGCTCGGTGAGTTCGACGGCGCGACGCAGGCGCACGGGCTGGCGACGACCATGGGTGTCAACAGCGACACGGGCATTGCCGGGCTGACCTTGGGCGGCGGGCTTGGCAAGCTCGGGCGCAAACACGGACTCACTTGCGACAATCTCCTATCGGCGGAGATCGTCGCGGCGGATGGACGAATATTGAAAGCCAGCGCGACGGAGAACGCGGATCTCTTCTGGGGCCTGCGTGGGGGCGGCGGAAATTTCGGCATCGTCACCGCCTTCGAATATCGGCTTCATCCCGTTGGCCCCAAGCTCTTGGCGGGCTCGGTCGTCTACGACTACGCGCAGGCGCGCGACGCGATGCGTTTTCTCGCCGCGTTTTCGCGCGAGGCGCCCGATGAACTCAGCCTCGACGCGGCGCTCGTGAAAGCGCCCTCGGGCGCATGCTTCTTCAGTATCTCGGCGTGCTATGTCGGTCCGGTCGCGGAGGGCGAGCGCGCGGTCGCGCCGCTGCGGCGCTTCGGTGCGCCGGTCGAGGATCGCATCGCGCCCATTCCCTACCACCAAATCCAGGCGGCGGGCGATCCGATCTTCCCGCGCGGCCGCCGCTATTATTGGAAGGCGCAATTCCTGCGCGAGCTCGAGGACGGCGCGATCGACGCCATGCTGGCGGTGTTCCCGGATGCGCCCTCCGTCTCCTCGCTGCTCGTTCTGCAGCATGTGGGCGGCGCGATCGCGCGGGTGCCGGCCCCAGCGACGGCCTATGTCAACCGTGACGCGCTCTATGATTGCTTCCCCATCTCGATCTGGGACGATCCTGCGGCGGACGAGGCAAATATCCGCTGGGCGCGCGCCTTATGGGACGCGATTCATCCGTTCTCGACCGGCGGCGTCTATGCCAACAATCTCGGCGACGAAGGCGAGGAACGCGTCAAATCCGCCTATGGTCCGAACTATCCGCGTCTCGCCGCGCTCAAAGCGCAGTATGATCCGGACAATTTCTTCCGCATGAACCAGAACGTCAGGCCGGCCGCGCGCGACCGGGTGAGCGGCCCGCCCGCAGACACCCGGCTGCCGGTGCGTTAACGATTTGTTAACCATGGTTAGCGCATTGCTGCCGAAGGCGCGGCATCGCGTCCTTGATTTCAGGGGGTCAAGGCCATGGGTGACATCAGCATGAGTATCGCCGGCACGGCGACGTCGGCCGCGCCGGTTCGGCGCGCGGAAAAACCCGCAGCGGCGCGCGCGCCGGCGCAATCCTGGCTGCAAAGGCTGACCGGGCGGCGCGAGCCGACCCTTTATCAGCGCTGCCTCGCGCTTCATATCGCCACGGCGAGCCGCTGCGATTCCGACTCGACGGCTTAGAGCAAGCTCGCTGCGGTTCAGTCTTCCTTCTCGGCCTCGACGCGGTCGCGGTCGAGCTTCGCCTTCAGCGCTTCGACAGTGGCAAAGAACGTGTCCTCCTTATGCGGCGCGAACAGCCGAAGCGCGGGCGGCATCAGGACCCAGGCATAGTCGCGCCGTCCGGCATCGAAATCCGAGTCCGACCGGTTGAAGCTTTGCAGCGCGATGGCGAGCACGGCGAGACCGGCGATGACCCCGCCCTTGAGCCGCAGGCGGAAGGGGCTGAACTCGCGCAGGCTGAAAAAGGCGACCGCCGCGAGCAGGCACCAGGTGCCGACATACTCGTAGGACACCAGCGTCGGCCAGGGCAGCGCGAACGCCGTCCAGCCGGCGACCATGCGCAGCGCGGCGTAGGCGGTGAGCCCGGCAAAAGCGAAGTGCAGATGGCGCTGGAACCGCGCGTGGCCGGAAAAGATCCGGCACAGCAGCGCCCAGATCGCGACCCAGACGAGGGTGACGCCGGCGAGCCCGAGAAGGGCGCCGGCATAGAAGGAAAAGTGCGGCTGGGCGGTCTGGTTGAGCCAGAGGATCAACGTCTCGAGGCCGAAAGCCGCGGCACCGATGCCGGCCGTGACGAGATAGGTCCGAGACGCCCCCTCGGCGATCCGCTCGGGCGCGACCGCATGCGAGGCCTCGCGCAAGCGTAGATAGGAGTGGCCGATACGCAGGATCTCGTCGCCGCCGATGATGCGACGCTGCACGCGCTCGCGCCCATGGCCGAGATAGGTCCCGTTGGCGCTGCCGAGATCCTCGACGGTGAGGCGCCCGTCCTCGCCGCGCGCGACGCGGAGATGCGCGGCCGCCACGAACGGGTCGTCGATGATCACGTCGTTGTCGTAGCCGCGGCCGATGCGCAGCGTGTCGCCGGCGCAGCGCCGGCGCGCGATCACGCCGCCATGGCGGTTGAGGATCTCGACCCAGATCATTTCGCCCATCTGAGCGCCGCGAGAATCCGTTTGGTGAGCGCGATCGCGTCGTCATAAGTGACGCCATGCATGCCGAGCCGCGTGACCAAAGCGAGGTTGCCGCGGTCCTGCGTCACGCTCATCACCGCCACATCATAAAGTCCGTCGAATTTGCGGTAGGCGCGCGCGCACCACACCGCGTCGACCGGCAAGCCGCCCGCGTCGCTCGCGCTCAAGGTGAAATCCTCGCTGCAGCGCTGGCGCGTGAACCACTTGCGCGACGCGAAGCCGAGCCAGGGCAGACGGCCCTGCTTCGAGAGAAGGGCGGCGAATTGGAACTGATTGAGATCGACGCTGCGAATGAGCGATTGCGACAGGGTGATGTAGCCGGTGTTGAGATCATCGGAGACGAAGAGCCGCGAATCGCTGTCGCAGCGGATCGTGTCGACGCTGGCGCGCGGCTTCGGCGCCTGGCCCGCATTGGTCGCGGCCCAGCAGCTCATCCAGGGCACGTCGATCTTGGCGATCGCATAAGGCCCGACAATTGTCGACTGCAGTTTGATCTTGTCGATCACGGCATAGAAGCTTCGGACCCAGGCGCTCAATTGCCGCCCGACCTCGTTGCGGAGCTGCGCCGGCGGGGGCGGCGCGCCTTGCCCGGCCCGCGCGAGCAGGGCTTCGGCAAAATGCGCAGGAACGAGGAAACTCACCAATTCACCGCCGAGCCGTCGCGCGACGTTGATGCCGACGACCTTGCCATCGCCGGTGACGGCGGGGCCGCCGCTCATGCCCGGATTGAGCGCGCCCGAGAAATGGATGCGCTCGGCATAGGAATGATCGACCAGGCCGTTGAACGTGCCCTCGACGATCGAGAACCCGATATCGAGCGGATTGCCCATGGCGAAGATCCGCTCGCCTTTGGTAAGATCGCCGAGCGCACGCGGATCGAAATGGAGGAAGCTCGCGCCGCTCCGCTGCAGCCGCACCAGGGCGAGATCGTCGGCGAGGTCGAGCGCCAGCACCGTCAGCGGGCCGCGCTGCCCGTCGACGGTCGCATATTCGAGGCGGTAGGTTTGCGGTTCCAGCGCGTAGCTCGAGACCACGTGATAATTGGTGATGGCGAGCCCGTCGGCGCTGACGAGAAATCCCGATCCGAGCGTCGTTTGCTGGCCGGTAGCAGCGAGCACCGTGCGGATCTGCAGCAATTCGGGCCGCGCCGCGGCATAGACATGCTCGGCGGCGTTGTTGGGATTGGCATCGATGCCAGTCTCGCCTTGCGCGAGCGCAGGTGCCACGGCGAGCGCCCAGAAGACGAGCAGCATCGCGACCGCCGCGCGGAGGATGCGGCGCGTCACTGCGGCGGCGATGCCGGCACGATCGCGATGAGCGGGAAGGGGCGTGCGGATGGGCGGTCCTAAAGGGCGCGCGTCGGCATCATGATCGTGCGCCACATATGCGAGGCCGGCGTGTCGTCCCAGCCCAGCCCTTCCTCGGGCTGGCGGAAATTGCGCCCGATGATGTCGGTGAACTCCTCGAGTTGCGGATTGACCCCGGGCTCGAAGGCGTAGAGGTCGTTCACGCAGATCATCCGCGCGGTCATGTACCATTTATGCGCACGCGCCTTCGAGTAGTCGCGCTTGATGTAGGGCTCGGGCTCGAAATCCTCGCCGAAGAGCCGGACATACATCTCGGGATATTTGTAGCCGACCGATTCATCGGGAAAGAAGCGCAGCGCCTGATGCGCGCGGATTGCCCAACTCACCTCCTCGTCGACATAGGGCGCAATCAGCTGCGCGCCCCAATAGCCGTGATCGGAGCGGATAAAGCCGACGACGCCGATATCGTGCAAGAGGCAGGCGAGGATGACCTTCTCGCTATGCCCGGCCTTCTTCGCCAGATTGGCGCTCTGCAAGAGATGATTGGACGCACTGCCGAAGCGCAGCTTGAAGAAATCCATCAGGGTCGGCTTCGCCGGCATCGGCTTCAGCCGCGGATCGGGGCCTTGCACGACATGCTTGCCCGGCGGCAGCGGATCTTGAATGGGGCCGGTCGGATCGCGGTCGCCCGAGGTGAAGAGCACCGAGCGCAGCGGCACGCGATCCATCTCTTCCATCAGGCGATGCTCGAGCGCATCGGCGCGCTCGGATGCGCTCAAAGTCGCGGTTGCCGCTTCGTTTGCCATGGTTTCCTCCTCGCCGGCGGCGATCGCCTGCCACGGAATGTTGCGCCGTGCGCAACGCGAAGGCAAGCCGCGCTTGAGGCGAAGCCGCGTGCTGTTCGCCGTTTGCTGCGCGGTCGGAACGCCGCGAAAACGAGCGTAGCCGCACCGTTCCATCCACCCTGACGTGTATGCAAATTAGCCATATATTTCTATGATTTAAGGTAACGTTATAACTTGTCGCTAGAATGCGCCGTGAATGCGAGATCGACGGCAGCACGGATCCTGGTCACGCCTTGTGGCGATGGCAGCAAGAAGGAGAAAAGCCGCATGGATCTGCCAAAACCTGAGGATTGGAAACGCGAGAATTTCTTTGTCGATCACAACTATATCGCGAGCCAGAGCCAAGAAGGCGGCGTCTTCCTGCGGCGGCGCGAGGGGGTGTTGTGGGTGATCGTCGAGGGCGAGGCGAGCGGCGAGAATCTCGTCTCCGCCTTTCGTCAGGCGCTCGATCAGGGTGTCGTCGATTTGTGGATGCCGAGCCTCGTCGATCTGACGCGCTTCACCGGCGCGGTCGACTGGGCGGCGGTTCGCACCGTTCGTGAGATGGCGGCGTGGGGCAGAGGCAACAAGCCCAAATCGCGCGTCGCTTACGTGTTGCGCGACCAGCGTGTCGTCGTTTTGGTCAAGATCATCGCCGTGCTGTTCCCGCGCAGCATGCACCGCGCCTTCTACGACGTCGCCGAGGCTGCGCGCTGGATCTGCTCTGCCTCGCGCGAGAGCGAAGGCAAGGCCTGATCCGTTTCCGTGCCGCCGATGCAGCGGCGTTGCGGGCGCCCTTCGCGATCGACCAGGCCGCCAGCGCGTAACTGCCCCAGGACGCGATCGAAATGCGCGGCGGCGCTGGGCCGCTCGGCGCCTTCGAGCCAGTTCTGGTCGAGAAACGAGGCAAGGCCCGGCTGATCGAACTCGGCCTCCCAGAGCACGCCCAGGAGCGAAGCCATGGCCTCTTCGGTCTCGCGCTCGAGACCGAAGATACAAGCCGCGCGCTCGGCCGCCGCGCAATCGCCGCTCTCGGGGCCGGGGCCGAGGCCGAAATCGATCAGCGCGCGGCGCTCGGGCGGCGCGATCTGGAAATGCGCGATCTCGTGCAGCAGGACATAAGCCTCGGTCGCGATCCGAAGCGCATGACCGTTCCAGCCGAGATCGAGCGCCGGGCTACCGGGCAGAATTCCCATGCCGAAGGAGCGGGCGAGATCGATCGCGATTTGGTGATGGCGTGCCGCCTCGGCGCCGCTCGCGCGATGCGCCATGCGCGGGTCTGCGATGCGGTCGAAGGCGGGAAGCGCGCGCGCCGGCAAGGCCGCAGCGAAACGCTGAAGCACTGCAGCAAGCCGCGCCGGCTCGATCGGCGTCAGGATCATGGGTGGGCCTGCGGCGGCGCGCGATGGGCAAGCGGCGAGAAAGCACTCATTTCGATGCTAGGACAGCCTCTTGGCGCCTTTTGTCAAGCGCGATCGCGGATCGTGTACCGGGCCGGGAGCGGGGCTGTCGCGTGCGGCCGTCGCCGCGAGCGCTTCGACGCTGCATCGCAACAGGCACGCCGCTTGCCGGCGCGATGACGGGCGCGCGCCCCGTCATGGCAAAGGGCGCAGTAGCCATAGGTATCCTATGGTCTTGTGACGGTTGCGGATTCGGCGCCATTGGGGCAGAGTGGCTGTCCCTCAAGGTCCGGTGCCGTTGCGTGTCCCGACCGGGATTTTCTTCTATGTTTCGGTCGCGCCGTTGGCATGGCAGTGAGGCAACGACAAGCGGCAAGGCCGCCATCGCCTGCGGTCGTCCGGCGCATGCGCAATCTGGTTTGGCTTAAGGGGCGGAGCGGTTTAAGGAGAATAGGCCTTGGAGCCCACGAATATCGCGGCCCCCGATTACTTCCACAAAGTTGTCGATTGTCAGTGGGCCTGTCCGGCGCATACGCCGGTTCCGGAATATATCCGTCTGATCGCCGCCGGGCGTTACACCGACGCCTATATGATCAATTGGAAGTCGAACGTGTTTCCGGGGATCCTCGGGCGCACGTGCGATCGGCCTTGCGAGCCCGCCTGCCGGCGCGGCCGCGTCGAGAAAGAGCCGGTGGCGATATGCCGCTTGAAGCGCGTCGCCGCCGACAACAAGGACGACATCCACAACCGCCTGCCGGTCATCCCTAAGGATAAGAACGGCAAGCGCATCGCGCTGATCGGCGCGGGCCCGGCCTCACTGACCGTGGCGCGCGATCTCGCGCCGCTCGGCTATCACCTGGTGATGTTCGACGGCGATCCCAAGGCCGGCGGCATGATGCGCACGCAGATCCCGCGCTTTCGCCTGCCCGAGACGGTGACCGACGAGGAATGCGGCTACATCACCGATATGGGCGTCGAGCTTCATTTCGGCGAGCGCATCGACAGCCTGAAAAAGCTGCTGGCGCAAGGCTTCGATGCGATCTTCGTCGGCTCGGGCGCGCCGCGCGGCCGCGAGCTCGAGATCCCCGGCCGCAAGGAAGCCGCCGCCAACATTCATATCGGCATCGACTGGCTCTCGAGCGTCTCCTTCGGCCATACCGACAAGATCGGCAAGCGCGTGATCGTGCTGGGCGGCGGCAACACGGCGATGGATTGCTGCCGCACCTCGCGGCGTCTGGGCGGCGAGGACGTGAAGGTGATCGTGCGCTCGGGCTTCGAGGAGATGAAGGCGAGCCCGTGGGAAAAAGAAGACGCGATGCATGAGGACATCCCGATCCTCAACATGCTCGTGCCCAAGGAATTCACGCACAAGAGCGGGCGCCTGACCGGCGTCGTCTTCGAGAAGGTGAAGGCGGTCTACGACGCCAAGGGCAAGCGCTCGCTGGTGCCGACCGGCGAGCCGGACCAACATCTCGACTGTGACGACGTGCTGGTCGCGGTCGGGCAGGAGAACGCCTTCCCCTGGATCGAGCGCGATATCGGCATGGAATTCGACAAATGGGACATGCCGGTGGTCGATCCGCAGACCATGCAATCGACCATCCCGACCGTGTTCTTCGGCGGCGACGCGGCGTTCGGCCCCAAGAACATCATCTGGGCGGTGGCGCATGGCCACGACGCGGCCGTCTCGATCGACAAGCTTTGCCATGGCGAGGATGTGAAGAAGCGCCCGCCGCCCGATGTCGCGCTCATCAGCCAGAAGATGGGCATCCATGAGTGGAGCTACGACAACGACATCTCGAACGATCAGCGCTACCGCGTGCCGCTGCGCGACAAGCTGGTGGCGCTCAAGGATGTGCGCCTCGAGGTCGAGCTCGGCTTCGACCAGAAGCTCGGCTATGCCGAGGCGGAGCGCTGCCTCAATTGCGACGTCGAGACCGTGTTCACGCCGTCCTTGTGCATCGAATGCGACGCTTGCGTCGACATCTGCCCGATGGATTGCATCACCTTCACGGCGAACGAGGATGAGGAGAAGCTGCGCCTCCATCTGAACGCGCCGGCCAAGAATCGCACCCAGGACAACTATGCCTCGTCCGACTTGAAGACCGGCCGCATCATGGCCAAGGACGAGGACGTCTGCCTCCATTGCGGGCTCTGCGCCGAGCGCTGCCCGACCGGGGCCTGGGACATGCAGAAATTCCTTCTCGATATGACGATGGCTGGACCCGCATGCCGAAGCAAATAGAAGCAATCAACGATTTCGTCGTCAAATTCGCGAACGTCAACGGCTCGGGCTCGGCCTCGGCCAACGAGCTCTTCGCGCGCTCGATCCTGCGCATGGGCGTGCCGGTCGCCTCGCGCAACATCTTCCCCTCCAACATCCAGGGCCTGCCGACCTGGTACGAGGTGCGCGTCTCCGAGGCCAGTCATCTCGGCCGGCGCGGCGGCGTCGACCTGATGGTGGCGATGAATCCGCAGACCTGGGCCGCGGACGTGGCCGAGATCGATGCCGGCGGCTATCTCTTTTATGATTCGACGCGGCCGATGCCGCCGTCGAAATTCCGCGACGACATCAATATCGTCGGCATGCCGCTGACCGAGATCTGCAACCGCGAGTTCAAGGACCCGCGCCAACGCCAGCTGTTCAAGAACATCATCTATGTCGGCGCGCTCGCGGCGCTCCTCAACATGGATGTGGCGGCGATCGAAGCGCTCATCGCCGATCAGTTCCAGGGCAAGGACAAGCTCATCGCGCCGAACGTCAAGGCGCTGCATATGGGCATCGACTACGCCAAGGATCATCTGGCGCCTTTGGGCTTGCGCGTGAAGAAGGCCGACAAGGTCGGCGACCGCATCTTCGTCGACGGCAACAGCGCCGCCGCCTTGGGTGCGGTCTATGGCGGGGCCACGGTCTGCGCCTGGTATCCGATCACGCCTTCGACCGCTCTCGCCGAGGCCTTCATGCGCTATTGCCGGCGCTATCGCATGGACAAGGAGACCGGCAAGGCGAAATACGCAATCGTCCAGGGCGAGGACGAACTCGCCTCGATCGGCATCGTGATGGGCGCGGGCTGGAACGGCGCGCGCGCCTTCACCTGCACCTCGGGCCCGGGCGTCTCGCTCATGTCCGAGTTCCTGGGGCTCGGTTATTACGCCGAGATCCCGGCGGTGGTGATGGATGTGCAGCGCGGCGGCCCCTCGACCGGCATGCCGACGCGCACGCAGCAGGCCGATCTCATCGGCGCGGCCTATGCGTCGCATGGCGACACCAAGCATCCGCTGCTCTTCCCCGAGGATCCGGGCGAATGCTTCGAGATGGCGGCGCTCGCCTTCGACATGGCCGACCGCTTGCAGACGCCGGTCTTCCTCATGCTCGATCTCGACATCGGCATGAATGACTGGCTGACCAAGCCGTTCCAATGGGACGACAAGCGCGTGCTCGACCGCGGCAAGGTGCTCTCTTACGACGATCTCGAGGCGGGCAAGGAATTCGCGCGCTACACCGATTTCGACGGCGACGGCATCGGCCATCGCACCTATCCCGGCACGCATCCGACCCGCGGCAGCTATTTCACGCGCGGCTCTTCCCATGACCGCTTCGCCAAATACAGCGAGAACGGCACGGTCTATGTCGAGAACATGCAGCGCCTGTTGCGCAAGTTCGAGACCGCGAAGAAGCTCATTCCCGCGCCGCTGCGGCGCGACGCCAAGTCGAAGACCAAATACGGCGTGCTCTATTTCGGCTCGACCACGCCCTCGATGCACGAGGCGCTCGAGGCCTTCGACGCTCAGGGCATTCACTTGAACGCGATGCGGGTGAGGGGCTTCCCGTTCAGCGACGAGGTGGTGAATTTCGTCACGGAGCACGAGCAGGTCTTCCTCGTCGAGCAGAACCGCGACGCGCAGCTGCGGACGCTCCTCGTCACCGAGACCAATCTCGACCCGGCGCGGATCGTGCCGGTCCTGCATTACGACGGCACGCCGATCACGGCGCGCTTCATCATCGACGGGATCGGCGCGCTCCTGAAAGCGCGCAACGTCGCGCCTTTGCGCGAAGTGGCCCGCTAAAGGACGGCACGCCCATGACCTCCATCCCCAAGCCCAAGCTC
>JBJKPV010000386.1:0-5981 GCA_046706015.1 Allostellaceae bacterium
CAGCCGTCGCGCAAGACCGCGCCGCCCTCGCCCTTGAAATAGGATTGCGCGACCCACCAGCCACGCACCAGGAGATCGCCGAAGGCAACGCCGTTCCAGGGTAGCTCCTTGCCCGCGCCGTCGACGAACTTCATGTCGACGCCGGGGATCGCGCGGCCCTGCGTTGTCTTGATCGCCCGGATCTCGGCCGGGCTCGCGTCGTGATGCTTCGCCTTCAACTGCGCCACGGTGCCCAAGGGGCTCATCTCCGTCATGCCCCAGGCATGGATGACCTCGACCCCGTATTGGCCCTCGAAAGTGTCGATCATGGCCGGCGGGCAGGCGGAGCCGCCGATCACCACCCGCTTCAAGGATGAAGGCCGTGCGCCGGTCTCATCCATGTACCGCAGCAGGCCAAGCCACAAGGTCGGCACGCCGGCGCTGAAGGTGACGCCCTCGGCCTCGATCAACTCATAGAGGCTCTTGCCGTCGAGCGCCGCGCCCGGCAGGGCCAGCTTCGCGCCGACCAGCATCGCGGCATAGGGCAAGCCCCAGGCGTTGACGTGGAACATCGGCACCGCCGGCAGGATGACGTCCCGCGCCGAAAGCGCGAACGTGTCCGGCAGCGCGATCCCGTAAGCATGCAGCACGGTCGAGCGATGAGCATAGAGTGCGCCCTTGGGATTGCCGGTCGTGCCCGAGGTGTAGCAAAGCGACGAGGCGAGACGCTCATCGAGCACCGGCCAGGTGAAATCGTCGCTCTCCGCGGCGATCAGATTCTCATAGCAGAGCGCGCCTTGCAGCGCGTTCGGCATATGGGCGGCATCCGTCAGTGCAACCCACCCCCTTACCCCGGGGCAACGCGGACGCAGCACTTCGACCAGCGCGGCGAAGCACGGATCGAAGAAGACGTAGGCATCCTCGGCATGAGCGATGATGTAGGCGATCTGGTCATGGAACAGCCGGGGATTGATGATGTGGCAGACTGCGCCCGAGCCGGAGACCGCGTAATAGAATTCGAGGTGGCGATAGCTGTTCCAGGCGAGCGTCGCGACGCGATCGCCCGCGCCGACGCCGAGACGCTGCAAGGCGCGGGCAAGCCGCCGCGCGCGCCCATGCGCCGCGCTGATCGTGTAGCGATGGATCGGCCCCTCGGGCGTCCTTGTGACGATCTCGGTCGCGCCATGGTGGCGGTCGGCGTGTCAAATCAAGGACGAGACCAGCAGCGGCCGGTCCTGCATGAGCCCGAACATGATCCTCCCCCGTCGACTTCCTGGTGATGCCCGGTCGTCCGGTTGGTTCGTTAATTTATCACAATTTCCGCCGTCCTGGTGGAAGGGGCCGGGCTCATCCCGGGCCGGTCGCCGCCAACTTGCCGAAACTCGGGCAAATCGCTAAGTCTTGGGCATGGATGCCGCCGATCCCTCGCGGGAAGCCTCCCGGCTTCACGTCAGCACCCTGCTCGTCGCATCCGAACGCGCGCTCGTCAACGCGCTCGACGAGTTGGGATTCGCCGAGAACGACGACCGCGTGATCGAGCATGAAGGGCGCTTCGCCTTCATCACTTGCAGCCACGACCCCGACTGCGACGATCTCTTCGCACTGATCACGGAGCTGGCGGCGCGCGGCGAGACTTGGGAGCTTCAGTTCCGCATCGATACGGCCGAGAACCGCGCCATCTTCCAGCGCTTTTCCCGCCACCAGCCGGTCGAAGCGATGGAGGCGCTGGTGCCGCCCGAGCCGGCGAGTTCGACCGCCGATCTGCCCGTCATCGATCTCGACAACGAGAAGGGACGGACAAAGCTGGCCAAGCTCCTCGCCCGGGTCGACGCGGCCGACGTCTTCGTGACCTTGAGTTCGAATGCCGCCGGACGGGCGGTGGCCGTGGTCGTGCGCCGCAACCCGCGCGGCGCGATCGCCGCGGCCGAAGGCGCCGACGAGGCGAGCCTGCGCGCCGCGATCCGCGAGATGCTGCCGACCGTGATGTTCTCCGTTGCGATGAAACCGTCGCCCAGCTGAGCTCCATGTCGGCCCGCGAGGGAGCCGCCGCGCCGCGGCACAACAATTTCGACGCGCTCCGGCTCCTCGGCGCTTTATCGGTCATTTTTTCGCACTCTTTCCTCATCGCCCAAGGCACCGGCGTCAACGAGCCGCTCAATCTGATCACCGGCAATCAATGCAAGCTGGGGCTAGCCGGCGTCTTCGTCTTCTTCGCGATCAGCGGCTTTCTCGTCACGCAGAGCTTCGAGCAGACGCATGGGCCGTTGCGCTATCTCATCAAGCGCTGCCTGCGCATCTTTCCCGGTTATCTCGTCGTGCTGGTGTTGAGCGCCTTCGTCCTGGCGCCGATCGTCACCACCTTGCCGTTGGGCGAATATCTGCGCCGGCCCGAGCCTTATCGCTATGTGATCGACAACGCCGTGTTCAGCCTCAAAGTGCACGAGCTGCCGGGCACGCTGTTCGTCGACAATCCGGTCGGTCTCGAGATCAACGGCTCGCTCTGGACGCTCGGCTACGAGTTCGACATGTATCTGATGGTGATGCTCCTCGGCATCTTCCGGCTCATCACCCTGCCGGTCTGCCTCTTGCTGCTGGCGCTCGGCATGGCCTGCATCCATTTCGCGGGATTGGGCTTCCTCGGCGGCTGGGGCTGGATGCTCGGCTTCTTCGCCGCCGGCATGGCACTCTATAAGCTGCGCGACACGCGCATCTTTGACGGGCGCATCGCGCTTTTGGCGCTGGCGGGGCTGATCGCCAGCATCCCGCTGCGCCAGTTCATTCTGCTCTTTCCGCTCTTCGGCTGTTATCTCGCGATCTATCTCGCCCTCAACCCGCGCCTGCCGGTGGTGCGGGCCGCGCGCTTCGGCGATCTCTCCTACGGGCTCTACATCTACGGCTGGCCGTCGCAGCAAACGGTGATCTGGCTGATGCATGGCCATGCCGCGTGGTGGCAGGTCTTTATCCTTGCCACCTTGCTCGCCGGCGGGCTCGCTTTTCTCTCCTGGCACCTCGTCGAGAAGCGCGCGCTGCGCTTGAAGCCGCGGGGCGGGGCTTGGCAAGGCTCGGTCCTTGCGATAAGGCGCTGGCCATGGCAACCGAAATCCCCTTCCGCCGCGAATTCGACTTCGTCTACGCCCGGGCTGAGCAACTAAGCCCGCTCATTCGCCGCGTCGTTGCCCGCAATCCGAGCCCCTTCACCTTCAAAGGCACGGGCACTTATATCGTCGGCCAAGGCAAGGTCGCGGTGATCGATCCCGGCCCCGATCTCGCCGATCATGTCGCGGCGCTGCTCGAGGCGGTGAAGGGCGAGACCGTCACCCATATTCTCGTCACCCACACCCATCTCGACCATTCGCCCGCTGCGGCGGCGCTGAAGCGCGCGACCGGGGCCAAGACCTATGCCTTCGGCCCGCATGGCTCGCGCCGTACGGAGGAGAACCCCGGCGCGACCGGCGAGGAAGGCGGCGATCGCGACTTCGTTCCCGATGTCGAATTGCGCGAAAGCGAGGTCGTCGACGGCCCAGGCTGGCGCCTCGAAGCCGTCGAGACGCCCGGGCATACATCCAACCATCTCTGCTTCGCCTTGCCGGAAGAGCGCTCGCTCTTCACCGGCGACCATGTGATGGGCTGGTCGACGAGCGTGATCACGCCGCCCGACGGCGACATGGCGGCCTATATGCGCTCGCTCGAAAAGCTTCTGCGACGCGACGACGCGCTCTATTGGCCGACGCATGGGCCCGCCATCACCGCGCCGAAGCCGCATGTCGAGGCCTTCATCGCCCATCGCCGCGAGCGCCGCGCCGAGATCCTCGCCGCGCTGGCGCAGGGCGACGAAACCATCCCGGCGATCGTGGCGCGGATCTATGTCGGACTCGATCCCCGCCTCGCCGCCGCGGCCGGCCGCTCGGTCCTCGCGCATTTGATCGACTTGGTCGAGGCCGAGGAAGCGTTCTGCGACGGCCCGCCCGCCGCTACGAGCCGCTTCCGCCTCAAAGCCTGATTACGCCCGCCGTTTCGTCTTCGCTTTTGATTTCGGCCGCGCCGCACGCGCCGGCGCCCGAATCTTGCGCCGCACCGCGGCGGCACGCGCCGCTTTCGGCTTTGCCTTCGTCTTCACCTTTCGGGCGCCGCGCCGCCAGAGCTGCTTCGAGGCGATCGCCGCGCCCACGACGAGCGCGCCGAGCTTCTTGAACGCAATGGCCGGATCGAGCTTGGCGTAGCCTGCGAAGGTGCCGAAACCGCAATCTGTGCCGCCAATGACGCGCTCGCGGCCGACGACAGCGGCGAAGCGCGCGATGCGCTCGGCGACGAGCTCCGGATGCTCGACGTAATTGGTCGAGGTGTCGAGCACGCCGGGAATGAGGATCTTGTTGTCGGGCAGCTTCACCTCGCGCCACAACCGCCACTCGTGCTCGTGGCGCGGATTGGCGCCCTCGATCACCAGCGCCATGGGCTTCGCCTTCAGCAGGATCGAAGCGACCTTCGCCAACGGGATGTCGTGATCATGCGGGCCTTCGTAATTGCCCCAGCAGATATGAAGCCGCATCTGCTCGGCCGGAATGTTGCGGACGGCGTGATTGAGCACCTCGACATGATGCCGGGCGCGCTTGAGGAAATCGGCTTCGCTCAGATCCTGAAAGCCGGTGTGATGCGCCATGGCGAGATCCGGGCAATCGAGCTGCAGCACGAAGCCGGCCGCCGCGATCGCCTCGTATTCCGGCTCCATCGCCGTGGCGATGGCCTCCACATAGTCGTCATGCGAGGAATAAAACGCATTCGGTTGGAACGCGGTGACGAGGCCCGGCGAGGCCGAGGTCATGAAGGCGTCGACATAGCGCGCGCCTTGCAGCGCCGCGCGCAGATTGCCGATGTCCTCGTCGACGGGCGCGCGATCGCGCAAGGAAATCGGTCCGACGCAATTGGCGCGGCGCAGCGCTTGCGCGCCAGTCATCCGCGTCATCGCGGCGTTGAAGGCGGGATAGTCGCGCGTGTCGAGCGGCGGCTTGCGCGGCGCGTGGCCGGCAAAGCCCGTGAGGCGATCGGCGATATAGGTCGCATAGCCGGGCTTCGACATCTCGCCATCGTCGATGACGTCGATCCCCACTTCGGTCTGGCGCCGCACGATATCCGCCACGGCCTCGCGCACAACGCGCGCGAGCTCGTCCTTGTCGTAAGTCTCGCCGCCATCCTTCAGCACCAAAAGCTCGGCCAAATGCTTCGGCCGCGGCAGGCTTCCGACATGCGTCGTCAGAATGCGCTCGGTGCTGAGCTTCACGTCACCCTCCCTCTCCGCGGGCATGCAAGGACCAACGCATCGCCCGCGGCATCACGTCTTCGACGACGCCGTTCGCGCGCCGATCAGACCAGCGGATCGGCGCCGTCAATCAACACGAAGCAGATGCGGCACGGTTCCTTGCCGCGATTGACCCAGGCGTGATTGGTCGCCTGCTGCACCAGGATATCACCGGCCTTCAAGTGAACCTCGGTGTCGTCGAGCAGCATGTCGATCTCGCCCGACATGATGATCGCGTAATCGATCGTGCGGGTGCGGTGCATGCCGGGATGGCGCGGCGGACGAACGCCCTTGGGCGCGTTGTGCTCGCGCCCCAAAAGCTTCGTCATGTGATCATTGGTCAGCTTCGCCCCAGCTTCGGATTCGGGCGGAATATCGAGCTCGGGGATGACCGAGCCGCCGGCGGGCGGCTCTATCCGGAGCTCGATCGCGCCGCGATGCTTGTCGCCGGTCATATCGGCCGGGTTCTTGTCCGTGACCCAGATGCGCTGCTGCATCGCGCCGCTGTCGGGCCGCGTCGTCTTGTAGGGCGTGTTGTCGTCGATGATGGCGATCGCCTTGCCGGTGGCGTCGTGGCCGGTGACGACCCGGCGGACCGGACTGAAGGGCGCGATACCCATGGTTTCATCTCCTCCTTCTTCTCTGCTGCCCGCCGGTCAACTCCCCGGCCGGTTCGTTATCGCCACACACGTGACGCTCGGCATTGGCT
>JBJKPV010000387.1:0-5332 GCA_046706015.1 Allostellaceae bacterium
CGCAGGAAATCCATCGCCGCCCTGCCGGCATCGATGAAATTGCTCTCGGTGCAGCAGATCTTGCGCGCGATCCGCGCCTCGTTCTGCCCCGGCCCGTCGAAGGCCAGGACCGCCATGCCGCGCTCGAGGAATTTGTCCGAGGGCGAGGTGACGAGCAGCTCCTTGAAATTGTCCATGCCGCCGAGAAAGACGACGCAGGGCACGGCGCCCGTTGCGCCGGGCGGAAAATGCAGTTAGCCGGGGAGCGAGGCCTTGCCGAAGGGGATCTCGACTTTCTCGACGCGATGCCCGGCATGGGCGATGAAACCCTCGTAGCAGGCATTCTTGCGCGCGCTGAGCTCGAGATTGACCGGATCGTCGTCGGCGTGGATGGGGCCCTGCGCCATGGTGTAGAAGCAGGCGGCGGTGAAGTAATTTTGCCGCGCGGTGACGCTGTGTCCCGCCGCTTCGGCCTCGCGCGCCATCGCCTCGCGCTTGGCTGCGATCCGCCGCATCTCGCGCGTGATGTCGACGAATTTCTTGATCGACAAGCGTACCGCCTTGATGTCGCCGGCGCCGTCCATGCCGACCGCACCGAGCGCTTCCTCGGTCATCGGCCAGTAGAAATCGGGCCCGCCGAAGCGGATCAGCCGGTCATAAAGCCATTCTTGCTCGCGCATGCGTCCGGTGTGCGACATGAAGCCTCCTATTGGGTCTTATGCGCTCGCGGCGGAAAGCGCCGAAGGATCAAATCCTCAATCACCACGAAAAAGTTGTTGAGCACGAATCCGACCAGGCCGACGAGCACGAGGAGCCCATAGACCTGGGCCGATTGGAAATCGCGCTGCGCCTTCACGATGAGGCTTCCGATCCCCGGCAGCATCGTGATCATCTCGACCAGTAGGGTGACGATAATCGCGAGCGGAACCGCGATTCGGACGCCGATCAAGAGAGCGGGGGTGACCGAGGGCAGCATGATCTTCCGCAGGCTCGCCAGCGGGGCGAGGCGGAAACTGCGCGAGACGTCGCGCAGCAGCGGGTCGAGGCGTTCGGCAGCGGCCGCGACGTTGAGAAGGATCGGCCAGGTCGCGACCCAGGCCACCACCAGCAGCTTGAGGCTTTCGGCATAGCCCAAAAGGAGCACCGCGACGGGTACGATCACCGGCGGCGGCAGCCCGCGGCAGAATTCGAGCAGCGGTCCGAGCGCCCGGCGTGACCGCGGCGATGCGCCGATGATGAGACCGATCACGCCGCCCAGCACGCAGGCGATGGCGAGCCCGAGAGCGAAAGTCAGCACCGTCGAGCCGAGGGCCGGGTAAAGCCGGCCGCTGCGCGTCAGCGTCGCGAGGCTCTGCCACCAGGCTTCGGGCGGCGGAAAATAAGGCGAGCGCGCCGGCGCCGCCAGCTGCCAGACGACAAGCAGCACCACGAGGGGAAGGGTCCCGCGCAGCGGTGGCAGTCCGGCGAGGATGCGTGGACGCCTAGGCATGATCGCGCGCGCCGTGGCCGCGCAGTATCAGCCGGCTCAACCCGACGAGCGTCGCGTTAAGCGCGAGCCCGAGCAAACCGATCGCCAACACATAGACGAACATGCGTTCGGGCTGCATCGCCTGCAGTTCGCTGACCACGGCGTAGCCGAGCCCGTGCGGGTTGCCGAGCATTTCCGCGATGATCGCCATCACCAACGCCGTGCCGAGGCTCAGCCGGCAGCCCACGACGATGGCCGGCGCCGCCGCGGGTATCAGGACCTGGGTAAGAATGCGCATGCGCGTCAATCGTAGCGTTCGGCCGACGTCGTGAAGGCGCGCGGCGACGCCCATGATCCCCGTCATGGTGTTGATCAGTACCGGCCAGATGCTGGCATAGACCATGACCACGATCTCGGTCGTGAGCGAGAAGTTGAAGATCAGCAAGGCGACGGGCAGGAAGGCGATGCCGGGCAACGGTCGCAGGAGCTCGACCGTGGCCTCGAAGTACCGCCGCACGACTCGCGAGAAACCCATCGCCAGCCCCAAAGCGAGGCCGGCGGCGCAGGCGATCAGCCAGCCGAGGAACACGGCCGCGATCGTGTGCAGGGTTTGCATTGCGAGTTCGCCGGATCGCAGCAAGCCCCAAGCCGCGACCACGATTCCGGACGGCGCCGGCAGATATTCGAAGGTGACGAGCCCGCCGCGGACGGCGAGTTCCCACAGGCCCAGCACGGCGAGCATCGTCAGCGTGCCGGACCAGTTGAAGCGCGTCACGGCTTTGCGCTCGTCATGATGGCGTCGTAGACCGCATGCCGGCAGCGCAGGAATTCCGGCATTTGCCGCGTCTCGATCTGGTTGCGCGGGCGCGGCAGAGCGACATCGATGATGTTATGAAGGCGGCCGGGCTGGCCGCCCAAGACCGCGACGCGATCGCCGAGATAGACTGCCTCCTCGATATCGTGCGTGATGAACACGAAGCTGGTGCCGGTGTGTGCGTGGACACGCAGGATCTCGTCCTGGAGCGCGGCCTTGGTCATGGCGTCGAGCGCGCCGAACGGCTCGTCCATCAGCATCGCCTGCGGCGCGAGCGCCAAGGCGCGCGCGATCTGAACGCGCTGTTGCATCCCGCCAGAAAGCTGCCAAGGGTAATCGTCGGCATTGGCGTCGAGGGC
The DNA here is from genome assembly GCA_046706015.1 of Allostellaceae bacterium. Lineage (GTDB taxonomy): Bacteria > Pseudomonadota > Alphaproteobacteria > ATCC43930 > CGMCC-115725 > CAIKMD01. The sequence continues at coordinate 2,621 of JBJKPV010000387.1, forward strand.
AACCATCTGGAGCGCTTCGCGCACGCGATCGGCGCGCGTCGGGCCATCGACGCGTCCTTCGAGACCCAAGGCGACGTTGCGCGCGACGGTCCGCCATTGCAGCAGCGCATGCGAATAATCTTGGAAGACGACGACCACGCCTTCAGGCGGCTCGGCAATGGGCTGTCCGCGAAAGCTGACCCTTCCGCTCGTCACGGGTTGCAGGCCGCCGAGGATGCGCAGCAACGTCGTCTTGCCGGTGCCGGACGCGCCGACAATCGTGAAGAATTCGCCGCGCTTGATATCGAGATCTATGCTCTCGACGATGGCGTACCGCTGTCCCTGACGCCAGAGATCGAGTCCAACTCCTTCAGCCCTGAAAATGTCAGGGGCGGCGTTGCGCTCGACCATCGCACCCGGCTCATTCCGCCGTCACGACGATGCGCTTGACGTCGAGGTCCTGCAACGGCCTTCCCTGTTCGATCAACACCTTGCGCCAAACATCGAGCTGGGCCGGCGTGATTTTGAAATCGAAATCCGGCATCGGGATCCGTGCCACGATCTTTTCCGGCAGGCCGGAATATTTGACCAGAACGGCGCGGGCCGCCTTGTTGTCGGTCTTGATGATTTTCAGGCCGCCCTGGAGCGAAGCGACCCACCGCTTCAATACGTCGCGATGAGTACGTGCCCAATTCGCGTCCGCAATCCAGAAGGGAAAGAGCACCGGATCGGAGACGGCGAGCAACGGATCGCCCAGCGATTTGAAGCCGGCGCCGAGCATCTGGCTGACGAAGGGCTCGAGCGGCTCCGCCGCGTCGACGCGGCCTGCCCTGAGCTGGTCCAACATGTTGGGGAAGGGCACCTCTACCCCGGTCACGGTCGACGGATCGCCGCCCGCCATCTTCACCCAGTGGAGCACCGCGATATGCATGACCGAGCCGACGCCGGGGCTCGCGATCCGCTTGCCGCTGAGATCCTTGGGCGATTTGATGCCGCTATCGGCGCGCACCATGACCTGGAAAGATTTGTTGGTCGAGGTCTCGAGCGTTTCGCCGCAGACGGCAGCGATGTCGAGCCCGCTCTGGACCGCATTGAGCAGATCGGGCGCCGTCGTCGGCGCCAGATCGAACTGCTTGCCCAAGGTTTGCGGCAAGTTGGTGATATTGGGGAATTTGGTCAGAGTGACCTTGAGCCCGTGCTCGGCGAAAATGCCCTTGTCCTGCGCCACCATCATGGGCAACCAAGTCACCACCGGGATGTAGGCGACGCGCAGCTCGGTCGTCTGTTGCGCGATGCTTGCTTGCGGCGCCGCCACGGCGAAGCCCAATGCAACAACCAACGAGCAAGCCATTTTCGCGATCTTGCGCATCAATCCCTCCCCCGGGGTCACCGCGGCTGCCGCACACCGCCACCTTCTTTGATCCGAGCGCGGTTTCGGCGCTCGTCCTGCAGTCCGTGCTGCCGCAAGCGAACGATAGGTGACGGGCTTTGGCTTGGCAAGTTGACGCGCGAGCAATGACGATCCAGGTTCGCGCCGTTCGGTGCGAGGGAGGGGCGCATCATGGTGGGCACGAGTTATGACTACGTCATCGTCGGCGCTGGCTCGGCCGGGTGCACGCTCGCCCATCGCCTGACCGAGGATCCCGATACGCGCGTGCTTCTCCTCGAAGCCGGCGGGTGGGATCGCGATCCGTGGATCCATATTCCGCTCGCCTGGGGTCGGATCCTGCTCAACCGCATGCATGACTGGATGTATTTTTCCGAGCCTGAGCCGCATATGGATGGGCGCGCGATCGAGTGCGCGCGCGGCAAGGTGATCGGCGGCTCCTCCTCGATCAACGCCATGGCTTATGTTCGTGGCAATCGCGGCGACTATGAGCGCTGGGCGGCTTCGGGCTTGAGCCAATGGTCCTACGCGCATGTGCTGCCCTATTTTCGCCGCCAGGAGAGCTGGGACGGCGGCGCCAGCGCCTATCGCGGCGGCGATGGTCCGCTGACGACGCAATTGACGCGCTATCGCGATCCGCTGATCGAGGCCTATCATGTCGCCGGCGAAGAAGCGGGCTACAAATCGACCGACGATTACAACGGCGCGCAGCAAGAGGGTTTCGCCCGCTGGCAGATGACGATCCGGCACGGCCGGCGCTGCAGCGCCGCGGTCGCCTATCTGAAGCCCGCTTTGGCCAGACGGAATTTGACGGTCCTCACCCAAGCGCTCGCGACGCGCGTTGTGATCGAGGGCGGCCGCGCTGTCGGCGTCGAATATCTTCATCGCGGCGAGCATATCGTCGCGCATGCCGAGCGCGAAGTCATCCTGGCGGGCGGCGTGATCAATTCGCCGCAGCTGCTGATGCTCTCCGGCGTCGGCGATCCGGATCAGCTGCGCGTCCACGGCATCGCCGTTGCGGCGCCGCTGCGTGGGGTCGGGCGCAATTTGCAAGATCACATCTCGGCGGCGGTCGCCTATGCACGCAAAGCGCCCGGGCCGCTCCACGCCAAGCTTCGCGTCGATCGCATCGCGGTGGAGCTCGCGAAAACCTATTTCCTTGGCGAGGGGATCGCGAATGATCTCTGGGGCGGCGTCATGGCGTTTCTCAATAGCGGTACCGAGTCAGCCTTGCCGGATATCCAGCTTCTGTTCAACGCCGCGCCGATGGATGCCGGGCCCTATCTCTGGCCCTTCCGCAAGCCCTTCGCCGACGGCTTTGCCATAAGGGCGGTGCTGCTTCGGCC
>JBJKPV010000388.1:0-12685 GCA_046706015.1 Allostellaceae bacterium
GGGTTGGCGGGGGGCCGCCCCCGGGGGTTGGGTTGGGGTCCGGGGGGGCGGGGGCAAGGGGGGGGCCGCGACGCTGATCTCCTTGGGGTTCATGAGGAACGCATCGGCCAGCCGGCGGATTTCCGGCGGCATCGTCGCCGAGAAGAATAGGGTCTGGCGGATCTTCGACAGCATACCGACGATGCGCTCGACATCGGGAATGAAGCCCATATCGAGCATGCGGTCGGCCTCGTCGATGACGAGGATCTTCACGTCCGAGAGCAGGATCTTGCCGCGTTCGTAGAGATCGATCAGACGGCCCGGCGTCGCGATCAGCACGTCGACACCGCGATCGAGCTTGCGTTCCTGGTCGGTGAAGCTCTCGCCGCCGATGAGCAGCGCTTTCTCGAGCTTGTGATGCTTGCCATAGACATCGAACGCCTCGGCCACTTGGGCGGCGAGCTCGCGCGTCGGCTCGAGAATGAGCGAGCGCGGCATCCGGGCTCGAGCCCGTCCCGCGGCGAGGATGTCGATCATGGGAAGCGTGAAGGAGGCGGTTTTGCCGGTGCCGGTCTGCGCGCAACCAAGGACGTCGCGCCCCATCAGCACGTAGGGGATGGCCTGCTCCTGGATTGGGGTCGGAGCCGTATATCCGGCATCGCCGACCGCCCGCAAAACCTCTTCGGAGAGGCCCAAATCTTTAAAACTCATACGTCGTCGTACTTTTCTCGCTTGTTGTTGAGATTTGACTTCGGCCTTTATCTGGGCGCAGTCCCTGGAAAGTCAAACGATTTCCGCTTTGGGGGACGCATGGCCGCCATGACCGGCCTGAAAAAGGCAGAGTTAGAGGAGTATGATTAATAGATGATTAACAAGACACCGCTGTTATTGCTGCCCGGGCTGCTGTGCGATGCCGCGCTTTGGCAGGGGCCGATCGAAGAGATCCGCGACATCGCCGAGCCCGTTGTCGCCGACTTTACGCATGACGATTCCGTGACGGCGATGGCGCGCCGGGCGCTGGGGGCGGCGCCGCCGCGATTCGCCCTGGCCGGGTTGTCGATGGGCGGCTATGTCGCCCAGGAAGTCATGCGGCAGGCGCCGGAGCGCGTCCTGCGCCTGGCGCTGCTCGATACCAGCGCGCGCGCCGACACGCCCGAGCAGACCGCGCGCCGGCGCGGGCTCATCGAGCTGGCGGAAAAGGGCGAGTTCCAGGGCGTGACGCCGCGCCTGCTGCCGGTGTTTCTCCACCCCGCGCGGCTCGACGACGCGGCGCTCACGGGGGCGGTGACGGCGATGGCCGCGCGTGTCGGCAAGGACGCTTTCCTGCGCCAGCAGCGCGCCATCATGGGCCGGATTGACAGCAGGCCGAGTCTTGCGGCGATCGCCTGCCCGACCCTTGTCCTGTGCGGTCGCGAGGACCAACTCACCCCGGTCGACCTGCACGAGGAGATGGCCGGGCTGATCCACGGCGCGCGGCTCGCGATCGTCGAGGCGTGCGGGCATCTCTCGACGATGGAGCGGCCCTGGGAGGTCGGCGTTCTCCTGCGGCAGTGGCTCACCGAGTAGCGCCGGGCGCCGCGCCGGCCCGGCGCGTGGCTTGATCGGTCCGGCCCGACCACCCTTGAAGAGGGCCGAGAAATAGCGAGCGCTCAGGCTTCGGCGCGCTGCAGCGTTATCGGCACTCTCCTCCGTTCAACGGATTCGTTTTGCGGCCTCGTCGACGAGGCTCGTATCGGCGTAGCGTGCGGCATCGATATGCGTCTTCTGAATGCCCAATTTTTGCTGCACGTCGAGCACCCTCTGGAGCGCTTCGATGTTGGGGCGGTGATCGGGATCGCGATAGAGATCCTTGTGGGTGAAGACCCAGCCGGCAAATCCCTTCGTTGGCAGCTTGGTGAAATCGGCGACGATCTTGACGGCGGCGTCGTGATTCTTCGGGTCGAGGAACCAGTGCAGCGAGCGGATCCAATCCTCCATGAAGTCCACCAGCGCTGCGTGATTCTTGGCGATGAAGCCCTGGCGCGCCACGTCGAAGATGAACTCCGAGGTGCCGATCGCATCCTTCAAGGTGAAGAGGGTGCGCACATCTCCCTTGGCCTCGGCGATGAAGCTGAAGGGCGGCACGGCGGCAACGAGGTCGGCCTTATGCTGTTCGAGCATCGGCACCAAGGTCGGGAAACGACCTTCGATGATGGTGACGTCGCGTTTGTCGTTGATGCCGTGTTTGAGCAAGATCGCGCGGATTCCGATATCGAGGCCGCCGCCGATCGCGTTGGAGGCCAGAACCTTGCCCTTCAGATCCTCGATGGTCTTGATCGGGCTGTCCTTCAGCACGATGAACGGACTCGAATACCAGCCCGAGACGCCGTCCTGGTTTTCGTCGCCGATCACGCGGAGGTCGGTCAGCTTGGCGTTTTCGATCGCCAAGGCGAGTGACGACGGCGCCAGGGTCGCGATGTCGATGTCGCCGGTGGCGAGCGCGGTGATCTCGGGCGCCGAGCCGGCGAAATGGATCGGGGTCAGGGTATAGCTCTTGCCGTAATGCCTCAGGAGTTCCGGTCTCGCGAAGATGATCGGCGTCATTGCGCTCGGCGTGTTGCCCCAGCCGGCGCGGATCGTGAGCGGCTCGGCCCGAGCCAGGCCGGTCATCATGCCGACCGCGATCGCCGCGCAGGCCGCGCGGCGCAAACCCAATGTCATCATGCCTCATTCCTCCCCTGGCATTTCCATACCACGGCCCGCTTTGGCGCGCATCATGCCACTTCAGACAGCGAGTTTGTTACCGAAACGCAGTCCACGTTTTGTGATAGGAGCCGCTGACATCTTCGGTGTCGATGGTCCAAAAATAATAGCCTGGAGTCCCGCCGGAGCATATCTGCGCAAGATCTTTCGCGAAGTCATTGTGCACGAACAGCACGCCGGGCCAGAAGGCCGGTTGGAAGATCATGGCGTCCTGCGGAATCCTCTCTGCAAGAATGTGGATGTTTTTGACCCAATACAAAAAGGGGTAGGAGACGTATCGACCCCCCGGCGCATTGGCAAACTCATGCACGAGTTCGTCCGCAAGCTCGCAGCGATAAGTCAGTTCCGAAAAAGACTGCTGCTTCGGCTTTGCGCCGACATGCTGTGTGGCATAAGAGCGATTCGGATCGATGCAATCGATCGTCCGCGCGATCTTGATCGCGCTATAGCCGGGCATCGCGGGTCCATCTTCGCCTTTCGTAAGCCGTATCGGCGCCGATTCGAAAGCGCCCGCCAGACGCCTTTCGAAGAAGGCTTTGATCTCCTCTGTCACGATGAAGAAGTCGTCGAGACAAAGGAAATTCGGAACGGTATCGGGCTGAGTGCTGCCGAGCGGCGTTGGGCGTGTATACGCGAAAGTCAGCTCCTTGAGGCAGTTGGGCAGATGGCTGCGCCGACAGGAGGCTCGGAACTGCCGAAAGTTGCCAAGCAGCCACGTGTCCGGCGTCGGGCCGATTTTTCCGGAAGCGCCGATGAGGTCCTTTTCGCCGCTGGGGACGAGAACGCTAAGCTTGCTTTGAGAAGCCATCGCTCGGCTCCGGACGCGAGAGACTCAGCCCGTCTATCGACTACACATCGAGGTCGTGCGCGAATTTTGCGTTCTTCTGGATGAACTCGAAGCGCAGCTCGGGCTTGCGGCCCATCAGACTTTCGACGAGATCGACCGTGTGCTTGTAGTCGCGCTCCTTGACCGGCGGAAGCTTGACCCGCAGCAGGCCGCGCTTTTTCGGGTCCATCGTCGTGTCACGCAAATTGCGCGCGGGCATCTCGCCGAGCCCTTTAAAACGGCTGATCTCGACCTTGCCCTTGCTCGCGGGAAAGGTACTTTTCATCAGCTGGTCCTTGTGTGCATCGTCGCGCGCATAGATCGTCGTCTCGCCTTGGCTCAGGCGATAGAGCGGCGGCACGGCGAGAAAAAGATGTCCTCCCGCGACGAGCGCCGGCATCTCGCGAAAGAAGAAAGTCATCAGCAGCGACGCGATATGCGCGCCGTCGACATCGGCGTCGGTCATGATGATGACGCGCTCGTAGCGCAGCTTCTCTTCCTGGTAGCGATCGCCCGACCCGGCGCCAAGCGCGAGGATCAGGTCGGCCAGTTCCTGATTGGCGCGCAGCCGGTCGCTCGATGCCGAGGCGACGTTCAGGATCTTGCCGCGCAACGGCAGGATCGCCTGCGTGTCGCGGTCGCGCGCTTGTTTCGCGGAGCCGCCGGCGCTGTCGCCTTCGACGAGGAAGATCTCGGTGCCGTCGGCGCTGGAGCGGCTGCAATCGGCCAGCTTGCCCGGCAAGCGCAGCTTGCGCGTTGCGGTCTTGCGCTCGAGGTCGCGCTCCTGGCGCCGCCGGGCGCGTTCTTCGGCGCGCTCGATCACCGTGTCGAGGAGGCTGCGCGCGCCCGCCGGGTCCTCGCTCAGCCAATGATCGAACCGGTCCTTGAGCGCGCCTTCGACGAGGCGCGCTGCTTCGGGCGAGGAAAGCCGCTCCTTGGTCTGGCCCTGGAATTGCGGGTCGCGGATGAAGACCGAGAGGATCACCGCGGCGCCGTCCATCACGTCCTCGGCCGTGATCTGCTGGGCGCGGCGGTTGGCGGTGAGCTCGCCATAGGCCTTGAGGCTGCGCGTCAACGCCGCGCGCAAGCCGGCCTCATGCGTTCCGCCCTCGGGTGTCGGCACCGTGTTGCAGAAAGAGGCGGTCGATCCTTCGCGGTCGAGCGGCCAGGCAAGCGCCCATTCGGCGCGACCGCTGCCGTTGAGATCGGCGTCGCCCTCGAAGGCGCGCGGCGTGACGGTCTCGCGCCCATCGAGCGTCGCCTGAAGATAATCGGCGAGACCGCCGGGGAAATGAAGACGCTCCTCCTGCGGCACGTCGTCGGGGCGCGGCAGGGCGGCATCGCACCACCAGCGGATCTCGACGCCGCGGAAGAGATAGGCCTTGCTGCGCGCCATGCGGTAGATCGGCGCCGGCTTGAAGTGAAGACTGCCGAAGATCTCGGGGTCGGGATGGAAGCGGATCGCGGTGCCGCGCTTGTTCTGCGTGGCGCCGGTTTCCTTGAGCTTGGTCTTCGCCTTGCCGCGGCTGTATTCCTGGGTGAAGACGCGCCGGTCGCGCGCCACTTCGACCGAGAGCTTGTCACTCAGCGCATTCACCACCGACACGCCGACGCCATGCAAGCCGCCCGAGGTTTTGTAGGCGTCCCCGCCGAACTTGCCGCCCGAGTGCAGCATGGTCAGGATGACTTCGAGTGCCGAGGTCTTGGGGAATTTCGGATGCGGATCGACCGGGATGCCGCGGCCATTGTCGCGGACGATGACGCTTCCATCGGCGTGGAGCTCGAGCTCGATGCGGGTGGCGTGGCCGGCCACCGCCTCGTCCATGGCGTTGTCGAGCACCTCGGCAACGAGGTGGTGGAGAGCGCGCTCGTCGGTGCCGCCGATATACATGCCGGGTCGCCGCCGCACCGGTTCGAGGCCCTCGAGGACCTCGATATCCTTGGCCGAGTAACCGGCCGAGCCCTTGCGGGCGACATTGTCATCGAAAAGATCGGGCATCGCGCGACTATAAGAAGGGCGAGGGCGAGGGACAAGCAAGATACGGGCGAAATCGGGCGATCGTTCACCACATGTAGTAGGCAACAGGAGATAAGATGAGCGACCAAGATCATTCCAGAAGCCGCCGGGACCCCGCGCTCCGGACCATCGCCATGCCGGCCGACGCCAATCCGGCCGGCGATTACTTCGGCGGTTGGCTGCTTGCCCAGTTGGATCTCGCCGGCGGCGTCGTCGCCCACCGTCACGCCCAAGGCCGCTGCGCCACGGTGGCCGTCACCGGTATGACTTTTCACCTTCCAGTCTTTGTCGGCGACGAGGTGAGTTGCTACGCCGAGATCGTCAAGACCGGCCGTACCTCGATCACCGTCAAGATCGAAAGCTGGGTACAGCGGAACATGACCGGCGAATGCGTCAAGGTGACGGAAGGCACCTTTACCTATGTCGCGATCGGCCCCGACCGCAAGCCGCGGCCGCTGCCCGAGAAGGCTTGATCGCGACTCACGCAGCTGTGATGTCGGCGCGGCGCGGCGCTTGGCATTCTGGCGGCGCGAAGGAGCGCGGCCATGGATCAACGGATCATCGAGCTTTACGACGACTTCATCCATCGCCATCTCGATCGCCGACTCTTCCTCGAGCGCGCCACGCGTCTCGTCGGATCGAGCGCGGTGGCGCTAAGCCTTTTGGCAAGCCTGCGCTCCAATTACGCGCTGGCCGAAACCGTGTCGCCGCAAGACCCGCTTCTCGCGGCCGAGCCTGTCGAGATCGCCGGCGCGGCGGGACCGGTGAAGGCTTACGCGGCGCGGCCGAAAGGCGATGCGAAGCTGCCGGGCGTCGTCGTCATCCATCAGAATCGCGGCCTCAATCCGCATATCGAGGATGTGACGCGGTGCGTGGCGCTTGAGGGCTATGTCGCGCTGGGCGTCGATTGCCTCTCGGCGCTGGGGGGCACGCCTCGCGATGAAGACGAAGCCATGGCGCGGTTCGCAAAACTCAAGCCCGATGTCGCGCTGGCCGAGCTCGTTCAGGCGGTGGGCTATCTCAAAGCGCGGTCCGACGAGAGCGGCAAGCTCGGCGCCATCGGCTTTTGCTGGGGCGGCGGCATGGTGAACGGGCTGGCGGAGGCGGCGCCCGATCTCAACGCGGGTGTGGCTTTTTACGGCGTGGCGCCGCCGCTCGCCCAGGTGCCGCGGATCAAGGCGGCGATGCTGCTGCATTATGCCGGGCTCGATCAGCGCGTCGGTGCGATGCGCGCGGGTTACGAGGCGGCGCTCAAGCAGGCGGATGTCAAATTCGCGAGCTATACCTATGAAGGCGCGAATCACGCCTTCTTCGACGACACGGGGGCGCGCTACGACGCGGCCGCGGCGAAGCTCGCCTGGGCACGTAGCGTCGCGTTTCTCGCCGAGCATGTGAAAAGCTGAGCAAGAACCGTCGTCGCCGCTGCGTTCGCGGATGCGCCTGCCGCGGCAGGGCCTTATTTGCGGCAAGGATGCCGCAATTCGTCGAACGAAAGCCGAATTCAAGGTCCAGATAGAGAGGGTCCGACAATACCTGTTCGTTGGAGGAGGCCATTTTTCAGCGCCGAAGGATCATCGCGCATTGCGCCGTGTTCCTGATCGCGTTCGATCTTCTGATCGGCGCGGGCGCGATCGCCTACCATCATATTGTCGCGCCGTCGCAAGCGGCTGCACCCTTGCCGGTGAAGCAACTCGCCGGGACCGCGTCGTGGTACGGACAGCATTGGCGCGGGCGGCCGACGGCCAGCGGTGTGCGTTTCGATCCCAACCGCTTGACCGCCGCGCATCGCACCCTGCCGCTCAACACGCGCGTGCGCGTGACCAATCTGGAGAATGCGCGATCGGTGACGGTGCTGATCAATGATCGCGGGCCTTATGTCGGTGGCCGCGTCATCGATCTGTCGCGCGCGGCGGCGCACCGTCTCGGCATGGTGAAGGAGGGCCTGGCGCCGGTGCGCATCAAGGTGCTGGGCGGGCCGCACACGACGACCAAGCCGGCGGCGGCGTCTCCCTCGGTGCCGACACGCCGCGGTGATTATGCCTTGCCGGCCTTCGCCGGATGCGGCGCAGTGGTCGTTCTCGCAGCCTCTTTCGCGCTGGGATGGTCGCGCCGAAGCGAAACCTGATCGCGCCACGCCTCCGTACCCCCGCGGTGTTGCCGCAGAAACAAACGCCCCTTCCGATCTCTCGGAAGGGGCGTCGTTTCTTTCGATCAGGTCAGATGGGGCGCGCCGATCACACCGAGTAATACATCTCGAATTCGATCGGATGCGGCGTGTGCTCGAACTTATAGATCTCTTCCCATTTGAGCTCGCAATAGGCGTCGATGAAGTCCTTGGTGAACACGTCGCCCTTGGTCAGGAAGGCGTGATCGGCCTGGAGATTGGTGACCGCCTCGCGCAGCGAGCCGCACACGGTCGGTACGTCCTTCAGTTCCTCCGGCGGGAGGTCGTAAAGGTTCTTATCCATCGGATCGCCGGGATGGATGCGGTTCTGCACACCGTCGAGACCGGCCATGAGCATCGCCGCAAAGCCGAGATAGGGGTTGGCGGCGGGATCCGGGAAACGGACCTCGACGCGCTTGCCTTTGGGGCTCGAGACGATCGGAATGCGGCACGAGGCCGAGCGGTTGCGCGCGGAGTAGGCGAGCAGCACCGGTGCCTCGAATCCCGGGATCAGCCGCTTATAGCTGTTGGTCGTGGGATTGGTCAGCGCGTTGATCGCCTTGGCGTGCTTGATGATGCCGCCGATGTAGTAGAGCGCGAATTCCGACAGATCGGCATAGCCCGTGCCGGCGAAGAGCGGCTTCTCGCTCTTCCATATCGACTGGTGCACATGCATGCCCGAGCCGTTGTCGCCCTTGATCGGCTTCGGCATGAAGGTCGCCGTCTTGCCGTATTGGTTGGCGACGTTGTGCACGCAGTACTTGTAGATCTGCATGCCGTCAGCACCTTTGGTCAGCGTCGAGAATTCGGCGCCAAGCTCGTGCTGCGAGGGCGCGACCTCGTGATGGTGCTTTTCCACCGCCAGGCCCATCTCGGCCATGGTCGAGAGCATCTCGGCGCGCAGATCGTTGTAATTGTCGACCGGCGGCACGGGGAAATAGCCGCCCTTGATCGGAGGGCGGTGGCCGGTATTGCCATCGGGATATTTCTTGTCCGAGACGTAGGGGCCTTCGTCGCTGTCGACCTCGTACATCGAGGTGTTCATCGCGTTCTTGTAGCGTACGTCGTCGAACACGAAGAACTCGGCCTCCGGGCCGAAGAAGGCGACATCGCCGATGCCGGAGGAGAGGAGATATTTCTCGGCCTTCTTGGCGATCGAGCGCGGATCGCGCCCATAGGGCTGGCCGGTGCCGGGCTCGTGCACGTCGCACACGATGATGAGCTGGGTTTGGGCGGCGAAGGGATCGAGCACCGCCGTGGCGCAGTCGGGCATCAGCACCATGTCGCTTTCATTGATCGCCTTCCACCCGGCGATCGAGGAACCGTCGAACATGACGCCGCCGGCGAGAAAGTCGGCCGAGATGGTTCGGACGTGATGCGACAAATGCTGCCACTTGCCACGCGGATCGGTGAATCGGAAGTCGACGTATTTGACGTCGTGCTCCTTTATCATATCGAGAACTTTTTGAATTGCGGCATCCGCCATGATGTCTATTCCTTCGTTGCTGGACCTTCGTCTCTTCTTACATGCCCCCCATTCGCGCCGCGACGGCTAGACGGCGTCGACTCCCTTCTCGCCGGTGCGGATGCGGATGGCTTCGTCGACGGTCGTGACGAAGATTTTCCCGTCGCCGATGCGGCCGGTGCGGGCCGCGTGCTGTATCGCTTCGATGGCGCGCTCCAAGAGAGCGTCGTCCATCACGACCTCGATCTTCACCTTGGGGAGAAAATCGACGACGTATTCGGCGCCACGATAGAGCTCGGTATGCCCCTTCTGGCGCCCGAATCCTTTGGCCTCGGTCACGGTGATGCCTTGAATTCCGACCTCGTGAAGGGCCTCTTTGACTTCGTCGAGTTTGAACGGCTTGATGATTGCTTCGACTTTCTTCATGGGATGTCCGCCTATGTGCGTTTGCGCCACAGCCGGCGCGTTGCGCCGGTCGCCTATGCCGGATAAGCACGAGCCATGCCAGACGGCAAACTCCGTACCATCGGTTCCGGTGCGCGAGGATCAATAGCGAAAAGTGCACCAAGCGTCCATAAAATAGGCAAAATGCCTTTAATATAAGCACATCTAGGCGGGCCGGGACCCGGTGGCCGATCACCGCCGTTGCCATCGCGCAGGCCGCTGCCTCAAGGGAGAGCAGATGATGTTCCTCAGAAATTGCTGGTACGTCGCGGCCTGGGACCGTGAGATCAGCCGCAAGCCCTTGGCCCGTACCATCCTCGGGGAGCCCGTCGTCCTCTATCGCCGTGAGAGCGGCGCGCCGGTCGCGCTCGAGGACCGATGCTGCCACCGGCATCTGCCGCTTTCCATGGGCGAGGTCGAGGGCGACACCTTGCGCTGTCATTATCATGGCTTGCGTTTCGACGCGGGCGGCGCTTGCGTCGAGATTCCGGGGCAGGCGCAGATTCCGCCCGACGCCCGCATCCGCGCCTATCCGCTGGTCGAGCGCTTCAGCTGGGTCTGGATCTGGATGGGCGATCCGCGTCGAGCGGATCCGGCGCTGATCCCCAATTGGTGGTGGGCCGATCACCCCGACTGGGCTTGCGCCAAGCCCGACATGATTCACGTCGACTGCAACTACCAGCTCATCAACGACAACGTGCTCGATGTGACGCACCTTGTCTATGTCCATGCCAGCTCGATCGGGAACAAGTCGATCAACGATTTTCCCGCGACGACGGAGCGTGAAGGCAACCTGGTACGGCTGACGCGCTGGATCCTGGACCGGCCGGCGCCGGCGATGTATCAGGCGGCGGGCAAGTTTAAAGGCAATGTCGACCGCTGGCAGATCGTCGAGCACGTCCCGCCCTGCTTCTCGGTCAATTTCGCGGGCTGCGCCGATGCAGGTACCGGTGCGCCGCAGGGCGACCGCAGCAAGGGCATCGAACTCATGGGATTGAGCGCGCCGACGCCCGAGACCGAGTGCACGACGCATTATTTCTTTGCCTTTCCGCGCAAATTCGGGCTGGACGATCCGGCGCTCGACAAGGTCTTCGATGTCGATTTCGTCAACGTCTTCCGCGAGGACGTCGCCGTGCTCGAAGCCCAGCAGCGGATGATGGAGCTCAGGCCCAACGCGCCGTCGGTGTCGATCAAGGTCGATGCTGCACCGTTGGCGGCGCGCCGGGCCTTGGCGCGTATGATCGCCGATGAGCAACCGCCGCCTTTGGACGAGGCGCCGTGGTGACAAGCGTCTTCGCGGCCCGCGCGGCATCGATCCGGTTCACGCGCTGCGCAGGAAGAAATAAACCGTGAGGGTAACGCCCAGCGCGACCACGCATAGCTTGATGATGCGCGGATCGATGCGCTTGGCGCCGCGCGCACCCGCGTAGCCGCCGGCGAGCGATGCAAGACCCATGATGATCGCCTCGCTCCAATGGACTTGGCCGGCGGTGATAAAGGCGACCGACGAGGTCAAAGTCATGCACAGAGCGAGCATCATCTTGAGCCCGTTCATCGCATGGATGTCGCGCATGCCGTAAAGCGTCAGCGCGGCCAGCATCATGAAGCCGATGCCGGCGCCGAAATATCCGCCATAGATCGCAATCAGGAACTGGATCGCGTGCACGCTGCGCGAGCCGAGGCGAAAGTGCTGCAAAAGCCGAGGCGCAGCGAAATTGCCGGCGGTGAAGACGATGGTCGCGAGCAGCATGAGCCATGGCAGAACGCCGGTGAAAACCGCGCTCGGCGTCAAGAGCAGCGTCAGGGCGCCGATCAGCCCGCCGGCCGCGCTCGCCAGCATCAGCAAACGCACATCGAAGACCGTGGCGGCGCGAATGTCGTGGCGATAAGCCCAGACGCTCGAGAATTGCCCGGGTATGGTGGCGATACCGCCGGTGATGTTGGCCGCCACCGGCGGCACGCCGGCGAAGAGCAAAGCCGGGAAGATGATGAACTGCCCGCCACCCGCGACCGCGTTCATCGCGCCGCCTGCAAACCCGGCGAGGGCGAGGAAAAGCAGGGCGCTCATCGTGGCGATGAAAGTTTGGTTAAGGCGGGAGAATGGGGCGAGTGACCGGGCTCGAACCGGCGACATCCAGATCCACAATCTGGCGCTCTAACCAACTGAGCTACACCCGCCACACGGGGGCTGCTCCTAACGCTTTGCCCCGAAAGCGTCAAGCCAGTTGGCGCGCCGCCTTTTCCCTGCCGCGCTGGCGCGATAGAGTCGCCTCGCGTGCCCCTGCGGATACGGAAAATGGCGATGCGGCCCTTCGACCACGCGCTCCTGACGCCGGCCGAAATGGCGCTGGCCGACAAGGCGGCAGTCGCCGCCGGCGTGAGCGAGGCCGTGCTGATGGACGCCGCCGGGCGTGCCGTGGCCGAGGCGCTGCGACGGCGCTGGTCGAAGCGGCCGGTCGCGGTCCTCTGCGGTCCTGGCAACAATGCCGGCGACGGCTTTGCCGCCGCGCGTCATCTTGCCGCCGCCGGATGGACGGTGCGGCTCGGTCTGCTCGGCGCGCCCGATCGGCTGACCGGCGCCGCGGCTCACCATGCGGCTCGGTTTCGCGGCACAGTCGAGCCGCTCACGCCGAGCCTGCTCGACGGCGCCGAGATCGCGATCGATGCGCTCTTCGGCGCCGGCTTGGCGCGCCCGATCGAGGGACTGGCATGTGAGATGATCGCGGCGCTCGCATCATGTGCGCTGCCGGTGCTCGCGGTGGATGTGCCGAGCGGCATCGACGGCGCGACCGGCGCGATCCGCGGCACCGCGGCGCGCGCCGACCTGACGGTCACCCTCTTTCGCAAGAAGCCAGGTCATCTTCTTTTTCCGGGCCGCGCGCTTTGTGGCAGCGTCGTGCTGGCGCAGATCGGCATTCCCGACCGCACATTGGAAGCAATCGTGCCGCGGTGCTTCGAGAATGATCCGGCACTCTGGCTCGATGCCTATCCGTGGCCGCGCTCAACGGACCACAAATACAGTCGTGGCCCAGCCGTGATCCCGGGCGG
>JBJKPV010000389.1:0-14506 GCA_046706015.1 Allostellaceae bacterium
CGGATCCGCTCTGGCGCTTGCCGTTGTGGCGACCCTATCGCCAGATGATCGTCTCGCCGATCGCCGACATCAACAACGTCTCGGAATCGGGCTTTGCCGGCGCGATCACCGCCGCGCTCTATCTCGAATCCTTCGTTGCGCCCACCACGCCCTGGGCGCATATCGACACCTATGCCTGGAATCAAAAAAGCCGGCCGGGCCGGCCCGAGGGCGGCGAGGCGCTAGGCTTGCGCGCGCTCTTTGCGCTGATCGAGAAGCGATTCGGCAATGGCGCGCACTAGCCTGCCGCAGCGGCGCGTTGCTTCGAGGGAGAGGCGCGCCGTCGAGAAATTATCGCCGGTGCTGCGATTGCGGCAAAAGCGCGGTGGGCGGGAGAAGCGCATCGCCACCGGCTTCGCCTGGGACCTGTTTCTGTTTTCGGGCGTGTTCGGGTTACCCTTGTTTTGGCGGCGGCTGCATGCGTGGGGCGCCATCGTTCTCGCCTTCTGGTGCCTCGACCTCGTAATCGGGCGCGTTCCGGTAAGCGCTGCGACCGCCCGCGGCGCGGAGGCCGCGCTCTTCGCCGCCTTCCTCCTCCTTCAGCTCTGGCTCGGCTTTGCTGGCAATCGGCTCACCGCGCGCGCCTATCTCGCGCATGGCTGGGAAATTGCGCCGCCGTTGGATCTCGCCACCAAGCAGGTGATACGGCGCTGGAAGCTCGTGCTCTGACACGGTCACGATCGAGCTAGACCCGCGCCTGAGGAGAGGCGATGACCGAGCGCGATGCGGGCGAAACGCCCGACGATGCCGAGGCGCTCGCGGCGCACCGCGTCGAGCGCCTCATCGAAAGATTGCCGCCGCGCCTGAAGCAAAGCGTGCGCTGGCTGCGTAAGCCCTCCTCGCGCTGGGCGCGCATACCGGCGGGTCTGTTGTTCTGCTTCGGTCGTGTGCTCTGGATGCTGCCGGTTCTGGGTCTTTGGATGCTGCCGCTCGGCATCCTGCTGCTTGCCGACGACATCGCGCCGCTACGCCGGGGCCGCACCAGCCTCCTCGAGCGACTCGAACGGCAGCGCCCGCAATGGTTCGCTGCTCCGACCGAGCAAAAGCCGAATGAAGGCCAGACGCCGCCGGGCGATCGTCGCGATCCTTAAGGCGCAGCGTCCCCGCCAGACCATGATCGCGTGAAACGGAATCGGCCTCGGATCCGTTTCACGCGTGAATCATGGTCTGAGTTTTTGAATTGAGAGCAAGATTCACGCGTCCAATGGGAACGGACATTCCCATTTGACGCGATCTTGCTCTAGCGGCCCAGGATCATCCAAGCGATCGGGACAACGAGCAGCAGCAGGCCGACGACGAGTCCGAGCGTCGAAAGGCCACCCGCGCGACGCAGAAAGCTCGCGCGCTCGCCGTCGAGGAGACCGCGCTGATCGGCGAGAGCGGCGGCGTTGAGCGCGCGCTCGACATAAAGCCGCTTGCCGTAGCGCATCACCAAAGAGCTGATCACGATGCCGACCACGGCGCTGACGAGCGACGAGCCAAGCAGGGCGCAAACGAGAGTCGCCGCCAGCGCGGCCGAGCCGTGGCCATAGAGCTTGCGATAGAAGAGCCAGGGAACGGGGAAAAAGAACCCTCCCCAAAGCCGGTCGGCGCCGGACAGCCGCCACGACAGCGGCGATGGCCGCGCGAGCGCCTTGCTCGCCCCCGAGAGGCGATAGGCTCTGAGGTAGGCCTCGGCGTTCGGTCCGATGAAGATCGCCAACTCGTCTTCGATCGCGATCGCGGTGCCGACGTCATAGGCTTCGCGGTGCGGAATCGTCGCAGCGCCATCGTGTGTCGTCGCTTCCGCGGCGGCGCTCGGGGCTGGCTGCGCGACGACGCGGCGCCCGAAGCCCGCAGACGTTTCTTGCGGTGCCGCCGCCGCACCCATACCGCGGCGTCCGAACCGGACGGCATCAAGCCCGGCTCCGCCTTGATCGCTGTTCACCATCACGCGGCCGTCACATCGTGAGAAACAAAGACGAGCCTAGCCCTCGGGGATTAAATCGCGCTTAAGGAAGGCGTGGCGGACGAGAGTGCGATCGTCGCGCTATTGCGCTGTCGCTTGCGCCTCGATGGCTTCGATATTGAACGCGGCCGCCATCAGCGCGCGGGTATAGGCGGTCTTGGGTGCCGCGAACAGCGTCTCGGCCGGCCCGCTCTCCACCACCTTGCCGTCCTTCATCACCAGCACCTCATGCGCCATCGCCTTGATGACGCGAAGATCATGGCTGATGAAGAGATAGGCGAGGCCGTGACGCGTTTGCAGATCACGCAGGAGATCGACCATCTGCGCCTGCACCGACATGTCGAGCGCCGAGGTCGGCTCGTCGAGCAGCAGGAAGCGCGGCTTCAGTACCAGCGCGCGGGCGAGTGCGACGCGCTGGCGCTGTCCGCCCGAGAATTCATGCGGATAACGGTCGGCGGCGCCGGGGTCGAGTCCGACCTCGGCAAGAGCACGCGCGATCTCCGCGCTGCGCTCGCGTGCGGTGCCGCCGAGCTTGTGGACCTTGAGCCCTTCCTCAACGATCTGAGCGATCGAGAGCCGCGGCGACAGGCTCGAGAACGGATCCTGGAACATGATCTGAATCTCGCGCCGCAAAGGCCGCAGCGCGTTGCCGCTCATCTGGTCCAGCCGCGCGCCGTCGAAGACGATCTCGCCGGTGCTCTCGATGAGCCGCAAGATGGCCAGCCCCAAGGTCGTCTTGCCCGAGCCCGATTCGCCGACCACGCCCAAGGTCTCGCCGGCGCGCAATTGCATGTCGATGCCGTCGACCGCCTTCACATGGCCGGTGGTGCGGCGGAAGAGACCGGTCTTGATCGGAAACCAGACTCGCAGTGCCTGCGTAGCCATCAGCACCGGCTTGCGCGGTTCGGGCTGCACTGGCTCGCCCTTGGGCTCGGCGGCGAGCAGCTTTCGCGTATAGGGGTGGTGCGGCGCGGCGAAGATCTCGCGGGCCGTGCCATGCTCGACGATCTCGCCCTCGGTCATGACGAGCACGCGATCGGCCATCTTGCGCACGATGGTCAGGTCGTGGGTGATGAGCAAGAGCGCCATGCCGAAACGCGCCTGAAGATCTTTCAAGAGCTTCAGGATTTGCGCTTGGATGGTTACGTCGAGCGCAGTCGTTGGCTCGTCGGCGATAAGGATGTCGGGCTCGTTGGCGAGCGCCATCGCGATCATCACCCGCTGCCGCTGCCCGCCCGAAAGCTGGTGCGGATAGGCATCGAGCCTGCTCTCGGCATCGGCCAATCCGACCAGCTTCAACAGTTCGATCGTGCGGGCGTGCGCCGCCTTGCGGTTCATGTGCTTATGCAGGAACAGCGTCTCGGTGATCTGCTTTTCGACCGTGTGCAGCGGGTTGAGCGAGGTCATCGGCTCTTGAAAGACCATGGCGATGCGGTTGCCGCGGATTTGCCGCAGCACCGCTTCCGGCGCGCGCACCAACTCCGTGCCGTCGAACGCGATGCTGCTGGCGTCGCCGTGACTCGCCATCGGATAGGGCAGAAGCTGCAGGATCGATAGCGCTGTGACCGATTTTCCCGAGCCCGATTCGCCGACCAGCGCCAGGGTCTCGCCCTTCTCGAGTGCGAAGCTGACGCCGCGCACGGCGTGTACGGCCGCGTCGGCTTGGCCGAAATCGACGGTCAGATTGCGGACCTCGAGCAGCGCCATCAGCTCACCTTGCGCGGATCGAACGCGTCGCGCACCGCTTCGCCGATGAAGATGAGAAGGCTCAAGGTCGCCGCCAGGACGAAGAAGGCGGTGAGGCCGAGCCACGGCGCCTGGAGGTTGGCCTTGCCCTGCGCCAGCAACTCGCCCAGCGAGGGCGAGCCCGGTGGCAGGCCGAAGCCGAGGAAATCGAGCGAGGTCAAGGTCGTGATCGAGCCGTTGAGGATGAAGGGGAGGAAAGTCAGGGTCGCGACCATGGCGTTGGGCAGGACATGGCGCCAGATGATGACCACATTGCCGACGCCCAAGGCGCGTGCCGCGCGCACATAGTCGAAATTGCGCGCGCGCAGAAATTCGGCGCGCACCAGGTCGACCAGCGCCATCCACGAGAACAGGAGCATGATGCCGAGGAGCCACCAGAAATTGGGCACGATGATGCTCGAGAGGATGATGAGAAGATAGAGCACCGGCAGGCCCGACCAGATCTCCATGAAGCGCTGGAACGAGATGTCGATAAGACCGCCGTAATAGCCTTGGATCGCGCCGGCGGCGACGCCGATCACCGAGCTGAGGATGGTCAGGGTCAGTCCGAACAGGATCGAGATACGGAATCCATAGATCAGTCGCGCGAGCACGTCGCGCCCCTGATCGTCGGTTCCGAGCCAGTCGACATGGTCGGGCGGCGAGGGCGCCGGCGAGGGCAGGGCGTAATTGATCGTGCGGTCGCCGAAAGGAATGAGCGGCCAGATCATGAAGCCATGCGCATCGATCCGCGTCTTGACGTGCGGGTCGCGATAATCGGCCGGGATCGGCAGATCGCCGCCGAAGCTCTGCTCGGTATAGTTGGTGAAGACCGGAAAATAGAAATGCCCGTCATAGCGCACCAGCAATGGCCGGTCGTTGGCGATGAGCTCGGCGAAGAGGCTCAACACGAACAGGACGAGAAAGACCCACAGCGACCAATAGCCGCGCCGGTTGGCGCGGAAAATGGCGAGCCGACGCCGGGTCAGCGGGGTCATGCGCCGCGCGTCCCGAAATCGATGCGTGGATCGACGAACATATAGCTCAGATCGCTGATGAGCTTCAGCACGAGGCCGAGTAGCGTGTAGATATAAAGCGTCGCGAACATGATCGGATAGTCGCGGCTGATCGCTGCGTTGAATCCCATGAGCCCGAGCCCGTCGAGCGAAAAGATCACTTCGACCAGGAGCGCGCCGGTGAAAAGGATGCTGGCGAAGGCGGCAGGGAATCCCGCGATCACCAGCAGCATGGCGTTGCGAAAGACGTGGCCATAGAGAATGCGCCGCTCGGTGAGGCCCTTGGCGCGGGCGGTTACGACATAGTTCTTGTTGATCTCCTCGAGGAAGCAGTTCTTCGTCAGCATGGTGAGGCTGGCAAAGCTGCTGATGACGAGTGAGAGCACGGGCAGGGCGACGTGCCAGAAATAGTCGAGGATGCGATGGGGCCAGGAAAAGCTCGCCCAATTGTCGGAAGTGAGGCCGCGCAAGGGAAACCAGCTCAGATAGGAGCCGCCCGAGAAGATCACGATGAGCAGGATGGCGAAGAGGAACCCGGGGATCGCATAACCGATGATGACGACCGTGCTCGACCACACATCGAAGGCGCTGCCGTCCTTGACCGCCTTGCGGATGCCGAGCGGAATCGAAATCAGATAGGTGAGGAGCGTCGTCCACAGGCCCAAGGAGATCGACACCGGCAGTTTCTGCGCGATCAGCTGAATGACGGGCCGGTCCTGATAGAAGCTGGTACCGAAATGGAAGGTGACGTAGTTCTTGAGCATGATCCAGAAGCGCTCGGCCGGCGGCTTGTCGAAGCCGTAGAGCTTGTTGAGCTCGGCGATGAAGGCGGGATCGAGGCCGCGTGCGCCGCGCGTCTGATTGGCCGAGGTGGCGCTGCCGGTCAGCTCGCCGCCCGCGCCCGAGACACGCGCCAGCGCGCCGCTCGCCGTTCCGCGCAGCTGCGCGATGAGCTGATCGACCGGCCCGCCCGGCGCAGCCTGGACGATGACGAAATTCACCAGGATGATGGCGAAGAGCGTCGGGATGATGAGCAGGATGCGGCGCAGCGCGTAGGCGAGCATCAGCGGGGCGCTCGCGCGGCGATCATTTCTTCGGCTCTTGCGTCTTCTTGGTCTCCACCTCCCGCGCGCGGTTCGGCTCGACCCACCAGGTGTCGAGGGCGAGCGCGTAGGGCGGCGCGATCTTGGGGCGGCCAAACTTGTCCCAGACCGCGACGCGGAAATAGGAGAGATACCAGTTGGGAACGACGTAATAGCTCCAGCACAGAACGCGATCGAGGGCGTGGGTCGCGGTGACGAGGGCGGCGCGATCGCTGGCGTCGATGATGTCGCCGACCAGCGCGTCGACGGCCTTGCTTTTCACGCCCATGTAGTTCTGGCTGCCCTTCTCATCGGCCGCGGCCGAGCTCCAGAAGCCGCGCTGCTCGTTGCCGGGCGAAAGCGATTCGCCGATCGAGACCACCGCCATGTCATAGTCGAAATTCTGCATGCGGTTCTCGTATTGCGCCGGATCGACGGTGCGCACCGTCATGTGAATCCCGAGCCGCGCCAGATTCTGCGCAAAGGGCAGAACGATGCGCTCGAATTCGGGTTGGACGAGCAGGAATTCGAAGGCGAAGGGCTGGCCGGTCTTCTCATTGACCATGACGCCGTTCTTGATCGACCAGCCGGCCTCGGCGAAGAGCTCCAAGGCGGTGCGGAGATTCTCGCGGATATTGCCGGTGCCGTCGGTCTTGGGCGGATCGTACTCCTTGGTGAAGACCTCGGGTGGAATCTGGCCCTTCCACGGATCGAGGAGCTTCAGCTCCGCGGGGCTGGGCGTGCCGGCGGCCGCAAGATCGGAGTTCGAGAAATAGCTCCGCGTCCGCGTATAGGCGCCGTAAAAGAGATTCTTGTTCGTCCATTGGAAATCGAAGAGCTGGCTGATCGCATCGCGCACGCGCGGATCCTGGAACGGGTGGCCGGGGCGCGTGTTGAAGCCGAAGCCCTGCATGCCCTGCGGCACCTTGTTGGGGATCTGCAGCTTCTTGATGAGGCCGTCGCGCAGCGCCGGGCTGTTGTAGCCGATCGCCCAGTTCTTCGCGACGTATTCGACCCGGATGTCGTAATCGCCAGCCTTGAAGGCTTCGAGCGCGATCGAGGCGTCGCGATAATAATCGTAGCGGATCGTCCCGAAATTATAGCGGCCGCGATTGACCGGCAGATTCTTGCCCCAGTAATCAGCGACGCGCTGATAGGTGATGGAGCGGCCAGGCTGCACCGCAACGATCTTGTAGGGGCCGCTGCCCAAGGGTGGGGTCAGGGTCGTCTTGTCGAAGCCGACCTTGGTCCAATAGGCCTTTGAGAGTACCGGCATCTCGCCGACGATCACCGGCAGCTCGCGGTTCTTGCCGTTGCGGAAGGTAAATTTGACGCTGTGCGGCCCGACCTGCTCGGCCTTCAGCACATCGGCATAATAAAGCCGGTAGCGCGGATGGCCCTTGGTCTTGAGCGTGTTGAAGGTCCAGATCACGTCCTCGGGCGTGATGGGCGTGCCGTCCTGGAAGCGCGCCTCGGGCCGGAGATTGTAGATGACCCAGCTGCGGTCCGGCGCGACCTCGACGCTTTGCGCGACGAACCCATATTCCGAGGCCGGCTCGTCCGCGGCCGGGCTCATCAGCGTGTCGAAGATGAGGCCGATGCCTTCCGCCGGCACGCCTTTCAGGGTGAAGGGGTTGAGCGTGTCGAAAGTTCCGATTGCCGAATACTTGACGGTGCCGCCTTTGGGCGCGTTCGGATTGACGTAGTCGAAATGGGTGAAGTTGGCGGGATATTTGAGATCGCCGAAGAGCGAGAGCCCGTGGCGCGGATCGGCGAAAGCAGGCCCGGCCAGCGCGGTTGCGACGATTAGCAACGCGAGGGCAATCCTCGCGACCAGGGCATTTCCTCTAGGCGCCATCATTGGCCGTGGAGTTTAGAGGAAAATCCGCTGCGCGAGCCATCCCGAGTTTGTGACTTTGCGGCCTTGGCCCTGCGGGCGCTAGACGCGTTTGAGAATCGTCAGCGCCTGCCGCGCCAGCGCCTTGCTGCCGGCGGCGACGACGCGCCCATCCGATGCGAGATCGAGCCTCTTGCCCTTCCAATCGCCGATCGCGCCGCCCGCGCCTTCGATCACGGGCGCCAGCGCGCAGAAATCGTAGGGCTTCAGATCGGCCTCGACGACGAGGTCGATGAAGCCGCTCGCGAGCAGCGCATAGGCGTAGCAATCGGCGCCGAAGCGCGCGAGCTTGACGCGTCGTTTGAGCCGCGCGAAGGCGGCGGCCTCGCGCCGCGGGAACATGTCGGGCGCGGTTGCATAGAGCGTGGCCGCGGCGAGTCGCCGACACGGCCGGGTCTTGATCGGCTTGCCATTGAGCGTCGTGCGCCGCCCGGTAGCGCCGATCCAGCGCTCGCGCAGGATCGGCTGATCGATCACGCCGAGCACCGGCTTGCCGCGATAGGTGAGCGCGATCAATGTGCCGAAGAGCGGCACGCCGCTGATGAAGGATTTGGTGCCGTCGATCGGGTCGAGCACCCAGACATAATCGGCTTCCGTGTTGCGCCGCCCATATTCCTCACCGAGGATGCCGTGATCGGGAAAGCGCGCGGCGATGAGCCGCCGCATCGCGGCCTCGGCGGCGCGGTCGGCGATAGTGACGGGGGTGCGGTCGGCTTTTTCGTCGACCGCGATCCGGCGCCGGAAATGGCGGCGGATGATCGCGCCGGAGGTGTCGGCGAGCCGCTTGGCCAGCGCCAGATGTGCGGCGCTGACCCGATCGGTCATATGCCGCGCCGTGGGCTCAGTTCTTCGCCGGCGGGCTGGTGCCGGCAGCCTTGGCCGGCGCCTTTTCAGCGCCCGCAGCGGGCTTGCCGCCATTCGCGGCGGGCTTGGCAGAGGGCGCCGCCGCGGGCTTGGGTGCTGGCTCGCCGGTCGCGGCGAGGGCCTCCATCGACATCGGGTGATCGCTCATCGAGTTGAGATAGGCGATCACGTTGGCGCGGTCTTCGGCACGGGGCAGGCCGACGAAGGTCATCTTGGTGCCGGGCGCGAATTCATGCGGCTTGAACAGCCAATGGTTCAGATTGGCGAGCGTCCACTTCTGACCTTTGCCCTTGGTCGTAAGCGCCTGCGAGAAGTCGAAGCCGCCGCGGCCATGCGCGATGTCATCGCCGACGACGCCGTAAAGGTTGGGGCCGATCTTGTTGCGGCCGCCCTTGTCGAAGGTATGGCAAGTCGAGCACACCTTCACCTTCTCCTCGCCGGCCTTGACGCTAGCCTTGGCCATCAGCGCGGCGATCGGCTCCGGTCCTTTGGGCGCGTTGCTGGTCGTCGCGGTGGCGGTCACTTCGCCCCCGGCCACGGCATAGGCCGGTTTCTCGAGCGGTCTCGGATGGACGAGGATATTGGCGATCATGCCGGAGACCATGGCGAGAATCATGGCGGCGAGGATGGCCCCAACGATCTTATTGGCTTCAAAAGACATTCACGGGTGCTCGCGGCTGGTGCTATTCCGAGCCGCAGAAAAGCCAATTTTCGCTGACAACTCAAACGAAATATGTTTGAAGCCATGGTGCGAGGGCCTGTCGGCTCGGCCCTTGCTGCCAGATTTCATGCGGCATAACGCCGCAATCGGGCACAGCACTCGCCGGTCTTGCCTCAAGGGAGGGTTGCGCTCCAGTGACACCGCTGCTCGTGATACCTGCCCGTCTCGCCTCGACACGGCTGCCGGGCAAGCCGCTCGCCGACATTTGCGGCGCGCCGATGATCGTGCATGTCTGGCGCCGCGCCGTCGAGGCGGGGCTCGGCCCCGTGGTCGTGGCCGCGGCCGAACGCGAGATCGCAGCGGCGGTCGAGGCGGCAGGCGGCAAGGCGGTGCTGACGCGGCCCGATCATCCCTCCGGTTCCGACCGCATCTTCGAGGCGGTCTCGATCCTCGATCCGGCGCGCCGGCATGATGTGGTGGTGAACGTCCAGGGCGATCTGCCGCTGATCGATCCGCTTGCGATCGGCGCCGCGCTCTCGCCGCTCGCCGAGCCCGAGGTCGACATCGCGACCTTGGCGGCGCCGATCACGGAGGAGGCCGAGCGCGATGCAAGCCAGGTGGTGAAGCTCGTCGCCGGCTTCGCGCCCGGCGCTACTATCGCGCGCGCGCTCTATTTCAGCCGGGCGCGCGTGCCCTGGGGCGCGGGCGCGCATTACCACCATATCGGGCTTTATGCCTATCGCCGCGCCGCGCTCGAGCGCTTCGTCGCCTTGCCGCAATCGGTGCTCGAGCGGCGCGAAAGCCTCGAGCAGCTGCGCGCGCTCGAAGCCGGCATGCGCATCGACGCGGCGCTCGTTGACACCGTTCCCTTCGGCGTCGATACTCCGAGCGATCTCACCCGCGCGCGCGCATTGATGCAGGCGCGCCTCTCACCGCCATCATCATCCGCATGAACGCAGCCACCGCTTCGCGCCGCCTCATCGCGTTTCAGGGCGAGCCCGGCGCCTATTCCGATCTCGCCTGCCGTCAAGTCTTCCCGCGTTGGAAGACCTTGCCCTGCGACGCCTTCGAGGACGTGATCGCCGCCGTCCGGCGCGGCCGCGCCGCGCTTGCCATGCTGCCGGTCGAGAACTCGGTCGCGGGCCGCGTCGCCGACATCCATCATCTCCTGCCGGGCTCGGGCCTTCATATCGTCGGCGAGCATTATCAGCGCGTGAACCATCATCTTCTCGCGGTGAAAGGCGCGCGGCTCAAGGATGTGAAGATCGTGCGCAGCCACGTCCATGCGCTGTCGCAATGCCGCAAGATGATCCGCGCGCTGGGCCTGAAGCCGGAGATCGCCGCCGACACGGCGGGCTCGGCGGCCGAGATCGCGGCGCGCGGCGACATCCATGTCGCGGCGATCGCCTCCGAGCTCGCCGGGCAGGTCTATGGCCTCGTCTCGCTCAAGAAGAACATCGAGGATGCCGGCCACAACACGACGCGCTTCCTCATCATGGCGCCCAAGCCCGCGCGGGTGGCCAATAAGGGCCTCGTCGTCACCACTTTCGTCTTTCGCGTGCGCAACGTTCCGGCGGCGCTCTACAAGGCGCTGGGGGGCTTTGCCACCAACGGTATCAACATGACCAAGCTCGAGAGCTACATGGTCGGCGGCCGTTTCACCGCGACGCAATTCTACGCCGATGTCGAGGGCCATCCCGATGAGCGCGGCCTCAAGCTCGCGCTCGAGGATCTCGGTTTGTTCACCACCGAGATCAAGATCCTCGGCATCTATCCCGGCCATCCCTTCCGCCGCGATCCGACGCAAAGCGCCGAGAGCTGAGGTCGCGCGCTGAATTGGCTTCGTTTCGCCGTTTTTTTGATATGAGGTTACCGCTCGAGCCAATCCTCTAGGAGTCGCCGCGCGATCGAATCGCGCCGCGGCAGGCGGAACTCCTCGTCGTCCTGATGGCTAAGGAGCCAGGATTTCTCGTACCAGCGCGCATCTTCCAATTCGCTGTGATCGACCTCGATCTGCGTGCCGCGTGCACGCGCATGAAATCCCAGCATGAGCGAGGCCGGGAAGGGCCAGGGCTGCGAGGAGTGATAGACGATCTCATCGAGCGTGACCTTGGTCTCTTCATAGACCTCGCGCGCGACCGCTTCTTCGAGGCTTTCGCCCGGCTCGACGAAGCCCGCCAGGGTCGAATGCATGCCCTGCGGCCAGGTCTTCTGGCGCCCGAGGAGACAGCGCTCGCCATCATGGACGAGCATGATCACCGCCGGGTCGGTGCGCGGGAAATGCACGGCGCCGCAGGCGGTATTGGTGCAGCGGCGCACATGACCCGCCTCGTCGGGCAAGGTCGGGTTCCCGCACACGCCGCAAAACCCGTGGCGCTGATGCCAATAGGCGAGCCCGCGCGCATAGGCCAGCAGCGAGCCTTCGCTGCGCCCGAGCAGTGGGCCGACGCGGCGCAGATCGATGAATTCCGCCGGCACCGCGGAGCGGATCGACGCTAGCGGCGCCTCGATCGGCGACAGATCGCAGGCGAAATAGGCGCATTCCTCGTGAATGCCTAAGAGCGCGGTCGTGCCCGGCAACGCCGCGATCGCATCGACGGCGAGGAAGACCGCGCGCGGCGCCGGCTCGGCGGCGCCGGCGACGAGATTGAGGCCGCGCCACACCGGAACGAATCGGCTCGACGCATCGGCAAGGCGCGCCGCGATCCAGGCCGCGTCCTTTCGCAGATGCGAGGCGCGGTCCAGGCCGCCGGCGTAGAAATTCGGCATTCGCGGCGCTCTTTGATCCATCGCGTCATCTAAGCGCAGCGCGATCGGCCGCGCCAGCGCCGGTCGCGCCCGCGATGACAAGCGGCGCTCAGAGCGGCGTACCGGCCGGCAGCGGTTTCCAGGATTTGATTTGCGCGTCGAACCGCGCGATCTCGGGCTGCGGCAAAGCCAAAGCCACAATGCCGGCTATGGCCGCCGCAGCGACGCGGTGCGGGTCCTTGGGGGCGTAATGCTTCGAGGCGAGGATCAGCCAGAAATAGGCCTGGCTCAAATCCTTGGGGACACCGATTCCCTTCGCGTAAAGCGAGCCCAAGGTGTGCATGGCGTTGGGCTGCCCGCGCTCGGCCGCGCGTTTCAGCCATTTGGCGCCTTCAATTTTGTTGGTTTCAACCCCCGAGCCGGTCAGAAGCTGATAGCCGACATCGTTCATCGCGGTCGCCTGTCCTTTTTCGGCGGCTTGGTAATAAAGCCGATAGGCCGCCGCCGGATCCGTTGGCACGCCATGGCCGAGCCGATAGAGATTGCCGACATCGACGGTCGCCTGGGTGTCGCCGCGGTCCGCCGCGCGGCGGTACCAGCGCATCGCCTCGGCATAATCGCGTGGCAGCATCGTGCCTTTCTCGTAGAGCACACCGATATCCGTCATCGCGCCAAGCTGGCCTTTGCTCGCCGCAAGGCTCAGCCATTTGAGACCTTCGCCGGCGGTTTGCGGCGACGCCTGCGGCCCGCTCGTCAGTGCGAGGCCCAGATCGAGCATCGCCGTGACCTCGCCCTTCGCCGCCGCTTGCCGCCACAGCGCGAGCGCTTGTGCATGATCCTTGGCGAGACCGGGCGCGCCATTGTCGTAAAGAACGGCGAGGTTGGTCATCGCGCTGGTGTTGCCCTGCGCCGCGGCAAAGCGATAGAGACGGGCTGCCTCGACCGGATCCTTCGTGACGCCGTAGCCGTTGGTGTAGAGGACGCCGAGATTGAACTCGCCGAACGCATTCCCGGCCTCGGCGTAGCGGCGAAAGATTTCGAGCGCCCGCGCGTAATCGTGCTGCGCGATCGCTTTCACCCCTTCGGTGATCTCTTGCTTGGCTTCATCGGAGCCTGACGGTGCGGGCCCGCCGGCACAGGCGGCGAGCAGCGCCGCGAGCGCGACGAACAGCAAAATCCGGCCCATGCGAGCCCCCAAAATGCTTATCACGCCGCAACTATATGTAGTACGCGATACCTCAGCAACCCTTCGGATTTGCGGTGGAAATGTGTCTCAGCCCGGCGCTTTGCGGCGGCCATCGTGCTTGCGTCTAAGGCCCGGCACCCTGATATAGTCCCTTCGGGAGGCTGGCGATGGACAGGTCCCTCGCCAACCCGGTCAGGTCCGGAAGGAAGCAGCCGTAACGAGTTTCGGCCTGGGTCGTTGTCCAGTCTCCCACCTTATTCTCTCCGCGCGATGGAGGCGTCATGAGCGAGCCGGGCAGCGCCTATCGCGTGCTCGCGCGTAAATATCGGCCCAGCACCTTCGCCGAGTTGATCGGCCAGGAGGCGATGGTCAAGACGCTCGAGAACGCGATCGCGACCGGGCGGATCGCCCATGCCTTCATCCTCACCGGAGTGCGCGGCGTCGGCAAAACCACCACCGCGCGCATCATCGCCCGTGCCTTGAACTGCATCGGCCCCGACGGCAAGCGTGGGCCGACGGCGAGCCCTTGCGGGGTCTGCGATCCCTGCCGCGCCATCGCCGAGGACCGGCATGTCGATGTAATGGAGATGGACGCGGCCTCGCGCACCGGCGTCGACGAGATTAGGGAGCTCACCGACGGGGTACGCTACAAGCCAGTCTCGGCGCGCTTCAAGATCTACATCATCGACGAAGTGCACATGCTGTCGAAGGCGGCGTTCAACGCGCTCTTGAAGACGCTCGAAGAGCCGCCGCCCGACGTCAAATTCATCATCGCCACCACCGAGATCCACAAAGTGCCGGTGACGGTGTTGTCGCGCTGCCAGCGCTTCTCCTTGCGCCGCGTGCCGCAGGATGCGCTCGCCGCGCATTACGCCAAGATCTGCACCGAGGAGAAGGTCGAGGCCGCGCCCGGCGCGATCGCCTTGATCGCGCGCGCCGCTGATGGTTCGGTGCGCGACGGGCTCTCGATCCTCGATCAGGCGATGGCCTTGGGCGGCAATACCGTGACCGAGGCAGCGGTACGCGCGATGCTCGGCATCGCCGATCGCGGTCTCGTTTTCGATCTCTTGGAGGCCGCGTTGAAGGGCGACGCCGCGGGCGCGCTCGCGCAGATGAAATCGCTCTATGACGGCGGCGCCGATCCGGTCCTCGTGCTCCAGGATCTGTTGGAGCTGGCGAATTTCCTGACCCGGCTGAAGCTCGCGCCCAATGCCGGCGAGGGTGATCCCTCGATGGAGGGCGAGCGCGCCCGCGCCGCGCCCTTGGCGGAAAAGCTCGCCATTCCGGCGCTCGCCCGCGCCTGGCAGCTGCTCCTGAAAGGCCTCGGCGAAGCCCAGGCC